>JBDRVQ010000003.1 GCA_039801905.1 candidate division WOR-3 bacterium
CACCATTTGTCGGACCAGAAGGGGTTAAAGGTTTATCGGGTGGAGTATTCTTCTTCTTACAACTAACCAATACCAGCCCAAAAATTAAGATGATGAAGAATAAGGTTAAAATCCGTCTCATAACCACCTCTTTCAAATCCGAGAGCAGCACTATGGTAAATATATTCTAACTTTCTTAAAAATTAACTAAAAATTTATTCATCGCTCTTTTGGGCGACCCAATGGCTCCATCAAAGAGACCTTTAACAGGAAAGGAAAGGAGAGAAGAGAGCAGCCTCTAAAACAGCCATTTGAAGAAACCTTTCTCCCGAGAAGGAATTGGGAAGGAAACTATGAGAGAAACCAGGGAAGAAATTGGGGAAAGAAACCCTATGGAAAATAGGGGAGAAATTAGGGGAGAAAATGCCCTTTTCTACCCCCCAGGGATGCCGTAGGGGGAACTGACCCCTATCTTTTAAGTCAAATGGCTCTAAGTCTTTGAAAATGAAAAACTTAAGCCAATTTTTCCCTTAATAAAAAGTTATCTGATCAGATAATTTTTTAGGAATTTATAAAATCCTTACGGATTAACTCCAAGAGATAAGAAAAGGATTTTGCCAAAGTTTTTTGAAAGCCCTTTGGATTATTCCCAAAACTGGGTCTTAGAGTGGTCATGGTCACTATTCACACTTGCAGTATTGACTTTTATTAGAATTTACTTAAACTATAAAAAGCGAAGTTTGGGGCCGTGGCGCAGTTGGGAGCGCGTTTGACTGGCAGTCAAAAGGTCACGGGTTCGAATCCCGTCGGCTCCATTAGAAGATGCGAGAAAGAGACTTCTTGACTTTATTTCTTAAAATTGGACTATTATCTATTTTCACCTGTGCTCCCACCCAGCAAACAGTAAAACCACCATCAAGAGAAGAGAGTGAGGAGAAGAGGCGTCTGGCGGAGCAGAATTATTCCCTGGGTGCCGAGTATTTCAAACAACGGGAATACGATAAGGCCTTAGAAAAATTCCTTTCGGCAATTGAACTTGATACCACATTTTATGAGGCATTCATCGCCGCCGGTAATGTCTATAAGATAAAAAGGGATTTTGGGGAAGCGGAACGTTATTTCCGACGGGCACTCTCCTTGGACCAAAGGAAGGTAAAAGGTTATGAGGCTTTAGCCGACCTTTACCTCTCCGCCAAAAGATACCAAGCCGCAGAAAGCCTCTACCTTACAGGGATCCAATTTGATTCCACATTTTCCGAACTTTATTTGGGGCTGGCCGAAATCTATAATGAGACCGGGGAAAAGAGAAAAGCCGACTCTCTTTATAAAAGAATGCTTTCCCTCTTTCCGGACGATCTCGGTATTTATCGCCTCTACGGCGATTTCCTTCTAAGGGAGGAGCGGTATAAAGAAGCACGGGAGATGTTTCGCCCCTGCTGCCAAAAATTTCCCGAATATGTGGAACTGAGAGAGAAGTATGCCGAAATACTCTTCAATTTAAAAGAATACGATAGTGCTTTAGCCCAACTCAATTTCATTTTGGAAAAGGAACCAGACAATTTGAGTGCCACCTTACGGCGGGCTGATGTTTATGCCCGGAAGGGAAATTTTAATAAAGCAAAGGAGGATTTAGCTAAGGCGAAGCGGTTAGCCCCAAATGATGCGCGGGTCTTTGTTCATAATGCCGATTTCTATCAAATGATTGGTGATTTAGCCAAAGGGGAGGAGGAGGTGAAGGCGGCTTTAAGAATTGACCCCAATTTGGATATTGCGCTCGTCGTCTACGGTGATATCCTAAAAACAAGGGCGGCGAGTGCCTATAAAGCAAAGAGAAAGGAAGATGCGTATTACCTCTATAAGGCGGCCTATTCCCAATACGAAAAGGTGCCCAGTAAGAGTCTTTATTATAGATATGCTTCCATAGAGATGAGCCGCTGTAAGACCTTTATGGACAAGATAAAGGAAGAGTTGTGGTTTGAAGGGAAAAAGATTGAATGAGAAGAGAGATGACTGATGGTAAATGGCAGAAGAAGGTTCTTTTGCTTAATCAGAATTTTGAACCGATCACCATCACAGGGGCGAGGAAGGCGATTTGCCTCTTATACCTAAAAAAGGCAGAATTGGTATCATCTTACGAAGGGATGAAGGTGAAAGGTGTTTCTACATCTTGGCCCTTACCTTCCATCCTTCGCCTCTGCCATTATGTTCGGGTGCGCCGGCGGGAGATACCGCTGACCAAAAGAAATATCTTCCGCCGTGACAATTACCAGTGTCAGTATTGCGGTCGGACCAATGTCGCCTTAACTACCGACCACATCATCCCCAAATCCTTAGGGGGTGAGGATACCTGGGAAAACTTAGTCACCGCCTGCACCGAATGTAATACCAAAAAGGGCGCTAAGACCTCTAAGGAATTTCCCTTAAAACTTATCCGCCGCCCCAAAAAACCTAACACTTTTACCTTCCTTTTACATTCCCTTTCCGAAATTCCTGAAGACTGGAAACCTTATCTCTTCCAGTAATATTGGAAGGAATTTGGCGCTTTTTACTTTTCTTTTCTTGAATGTAAGTGGTTTTTGGGTAGAGAAGGTCCAGATAAGAGGAAATCGGAATTTGCCGGAAGTGGCTAACCTCCAACTATTTTCCCGAAGCAAAGGAGAGATTTCCGATTCCCTCTTGGAATTAGACCGGAGGCATATCCTATCCTTCTATCAGGAGAATGGTTTTTGGGCTACTGAGGTCTCAGTTAAGAAGATAGAGCGGCGGGGGAAATTTGAGATCATTTTTGAGATTGAAGAAGGGAAAAGGATGAAGTATAAATGGTCGGGACGACCGGAAAGTTTACCCGTCCCGATTAAACTGGTTGTCAAAAAAGAAGAAGAGATAGAGGGGAATATCCATCGGTTATTAGAATATTATGCCAATCAGGGAAGACCTTTTGCCCAAATCAGTCCGAAAAATTTTCTCCAGAAGGAAGATACTATCTTTTATGACTTAGCCATCACGGAAGGGGAAGAGGTGATAATTAATAGTCTCTCATTCTCTGGGAATTTAACCAAAGAGGCGGTCTTAAAGAAGATGCTCTCCCTCCCTTTCCCTTTTCTCTTCTCCGAAAAGAAGATAAAGAGCCGGATGCGGAGATTGACCCAAGACCGGGATAGTCCGATAGAGTTTAAGGGGATGGAAATTCTCACCCCGGGTTATGGCTACACCCTATTAGTTCATATACAGGAGCCCATCCGGCAGGAATTGGGACTATTTTTCACTTATTTACCAAAAGAGAAGGAACCAGCAGGATTCTTCTCTCTTACCCTTCCTAACCTTTTCTATACCCGGCGCAAGTTAAAATTAGAATGGGAAAAATACCCCCGCTCCCTCCGTTATCACTTCTTTTATGCCGAACCCTTATTCCTTTTTACCCGACAGCTAAAAATCTCTTTCACCAATAAAACTTACGATACCTTAGAGGTGAAGAGTTCTCTGGAGGCAGGTTTTAACCTTTTCACCCCCCAAGATTTTCTCACCTTCTCCTTCCTCTTCGGCTCGGAAAGGGTTCGGGAAAAGAAAAGAAATGATATCCGATTCACCCATCTTGGCCAGGAGTTGGTTTGGGAGACCCGCGAGGGAATCCTGCCGAGAAGTGGTCAATATTTCTCCTTCTATTCTTATTTCGGGGAGAGAAGAGATTCTACTGCGAAAGGGATAAAAGGGGGGCTAAGATTAAAAGGAGAAATGATTTTTGACTTGAAAAGATTCTTTCCCCACTTCTCTTTCTGGGCGGAAGGGATTTTTGCGGAAACCCTCTTAGAAAGGGAGAAGACCTATCTTGGAGGGCGGGAACGATTGCGGGGTTTTAAGGAAGAAGAACTCCCCTCTTCTCTGATTTTCCTTTTGCGTCAGAATTGGAAACTTCCCTTAGGAAATAGTTTCTTTTACCCCTTTTTTGATTTCGGCGTGCGCGAGAAAGAGGGTGGTGCGGAATGGCGAGGTAGTTTCGGTTTCGGCTTAGAACTCCTTTTTCGGAAGACCTATTTTGAATTAATTTACGGCGTCCCCTTCCGCCAAAATCTCCTCACCGGCCGGATCCATCTCTTAATGAAAATTGGCATCTGAGATGAGAGAACTCTTTTTTCTTCTAATCACCGGCCTCGTTCAGGGTTTAACGGAATTTCTACCGGTCTCCTCCTCAGCCCATCTCGCCCTTTTGGAAGAGATTTTTACCTTTCCGGAAAACAAGCGCTTGAGTTACACTGTATTTTTACACCTCGGTACCCTCGGTGCCTTAATTCTCTTCTTCGGGAAAGACCTTTTGCTAAAAATAAAGAGGCGTGACTCCCCCTTCTTTCTGAAGATAATTTTGGCTTCGCTTCTTCTCTTTTTGGTCATCCCTTTTCGGAACTGGGTGGCGACCAGTTTCTCTCAAATCAAGGCGATTTCTACCTTCCTCCTCCTCACTGGCATTCTCCTCTTTGCCACTCGTTTTCGCCAAGGAACAAAAGAAGAGATCAGTTATCCGGCGGCTCTCCTTTGCGGATTCTTCCAACTCCTCTCTGTATTTCCCGGCATTTCCCGTTCCGGAGCGACAATCTCCATCCTTCTCCTTTTGGGGATTAAAGAAGAATGTGCTTATCAATTCTCTTTCCTTTTGGCAATTCCCGCGGTTACTTTTGCCAATCTTTATGAATTATCAAAAATTCTGCGGCAAAAGGACTTTCTTTTTCATCCTTTAATCCTTTTGGGGATCTTTTTATCTTTCCTGAGCGGTCTCTTCGCCCTTTATCTCCTAAAGAGGGTCTTAATAAAAAGACGTTTTTACCTCTTCTCTCTTTATCTCTTTGCCTTTGCCCTTTTTTCCCTTTTTGTCAGTAGACGATGAGTAAGGTAAAGATCTATCGGGCAAATTATCAAGACCTCCAAGAATTGATCCCTGTTATCTTTCGCGATTTCCCCTTTAATTTTAAGAATAAGAAGGTCTTCTTAAAACCGAATATGCTCTCCGCCCGGAAACCTGAGGAAGGGGTAACCACTCATCCCGAATTGGTGAGAGTCGTTGCTGAATATATTTTGGAGCAAGGAGGCGAATTGCTGGTGGGCGATAACCCAAGCCTTACGAGCGAAGGAAGCCAAAAGGAAGCCGGAGAAAAGACCGGATTGGCGAAGGCGAGTCTCGGTCATTTCTTAGATATCAGTCGCCATCCCCAGAAGGTAAGGGTTAAGGAATTGGGCGATTTGGCGGTCTCTTCCGAAATCCTCAATTGTGACATTTTAATCTCTTTACCCAAATTTAAAACCCATCCCTTGACCCTTTTAACCGGAGCGGTGAAGAATATGTACGGCATCTTAGTGGGTGAGGAGAAACCGCACCTTCACTATCAATTCCCCAACCCCACCGCCTTTTCCCAGATCCTCACTTTAATCTATGAGATAAGAAGACCAGATTTAATCATTCTGGATGGAATTGTGGCGATGGAGGGTTTCGGACCTTCTAATGGTGATCTCCGTTCCCTAAATCGGATAATTGTCAGCGGGATGGCTACGCCTGTGACTGGGTACTCGCCCGAATGGTAAAAAGAGACCCTGCCCGGATAAATTTTCTCTCCTGGGCGATGCGGAGGGGATTTTTTAATCCGAAGGCGATAGAAGTAGAGGGTGATTTTACGGAAATTGAGAAATTCCGACTCCCCTTAAAATTGGGAGACAGTCTCCCCTGGCGTTTAATCGTCAAATTAATCTACCACCCTTTCCGCTACAAAAGAGTGAGTATCATTAAGGAAAAATGTCGGCTCTGTGGAGCCTGCGAGAAGATTTGTCCAAAGGCGGCTTTAAGAATTGAGGGGAGAAAATTAAAATACGAAAAGGGAAGTTGTATCGCCTGTTTTTGTTGTCTGGAGGTTTGCCCGGAAGGAGCGATAAAGCCGAGTTAAAAGAGTTGACGAAGGGATAGGATGCTATAAAATTAAATTATGAGCCGCGGGTGCCTTTGGCAACTCCTCCTCGCCGGAATTATCCTCTTCCTTTTCATCTTTTTCTACTTTCGCTATTTTGAACCGAGGATAAAAAAGACCACCGAGGTCTTAAAAAGAATGGAAGAGGTAACCGGGGAGAGGCGGGAAAGAAGGAGGAAAAAGATTAAAGAGTTAAAAAGATGGGAAACCCCAAGGGAGACAACAGGAATCCCAGAAATTGACGAGTACCAGAAGATGTTAGAATCCGCTCGGAGAAAACTGCGGGGGTTGAGAAGGATGATGACCCCGAGATGAGAAAAGAGAACCCAAAAACCTCTTCCCTGAGCCTGCGCTTTTTAATCTTCGTTCTCCTCTTCCTTTTCTCCTGCCTTTTTCGTCTGGAGGTGAGGCAAGGAGGGGAAAGGGAAGGGATTGCCAATTTTACCTTAGATTGGGATGGAAAGGTCCTTCTCCTGATGGCGGATGGTGAATATCTATTAAAAGTTGACACAAACCTTCTCCCCTTGGAGACAATTCCCCTCCCCCAAAGAATCTTCAATCCGAATAAGGTCTTAGCCAACTTCTCCTATCTTTTTATCACCAATTCCCAAAATCTCTTCATCCTGGAAAGAAAGAGTGGCTCTTTTAAGAAGATCTATTCTGAAGGAGAGATTAGTGATTTTACCCTCTCTCCCTTTGGGGAGGTGGTCTTAGGGATAAAGAACGATAGGTGGTTGAAAAAAATTGACCGATTTTTCCGCCTCCAAAATTTCTCCCCTTCTCCCATCAACCCTTCCTTCCTCTCCCTTACCTACTTCGGCGATAATTTATACCTCTTGAACCAAAAGAAGGGAGAGATCCTATCTTACCGAATGGGTAACTTCCAGCCGCTCGCCTCCGGAGCGGAAATGATTGACTGCCGGTTCTCCCCTTATCAGGAAGGGAGGGAAATTTTTCTCTTCTCCCCAAAAGGGAAAATCCTTAAATTACAAAAGGAAGGGAAGATTTCTTTGGTCGGCAACTTTAATCCCCTCAAATCATTTTTTGCCCAGGGTGACTTCCTCTTCCTTCTCACCGATGATAGCCAAATCAAAAAAGTCAAAAGATGAGTTGGCAAAAAATCTTTCTCACCCTTCTCCTCTTTTTGTTTCTCTCCTCTTCCCCACTTCTCCGAAGGGAATACTATTTAGAATCCACTCCCCAGCCGGTAAAAAAGTTAAAGCTTTTAGATAATTTTATTGAACCGGGTTCCTTATCCCTCTTCATCGGCGATTCTCTTCTGCCGAAGGATCTTTACTCCCTGGACCTGAAGAAGGGCGAAGTCTATCTCTCTTGCTCCTTACCCCCAGGGGTACCAATTAAAGTCTCCTATTTTTACTTTCCCTTCAAAAGACTAAAACCGGAGTACCTCCGCTACGAGTTAAAAGAAGAAGAGGAGACAATCCCTCATCCCGCGAAAGGAGAGGTGAGTCGGTTTAAGGATAATGACACCTCTTTTTCCGGGGATGGTGAGGAGATCCACCTTCAGGGATCAAAGTTGCTGGGCTTTAACTACTCCAATGAGGGTTTTGCCTTAGAACAGGCGACCGATGTCAAACTTAGCGGGAAGGCAGGGGATTTTGAGTTGGAACTTTTCCTTCAAGATAAGAATCTTCCCCGCTTTGGTGAGGAGCAGACATTGGAACTGAGGGAACTGGAGGGAGTTTCTTTAACTATAAGTCGCTTTCCTTACCGGTTTACCTTTGGCGATCTTCTCCACCTTTCCCCTTTTGGGAATTTCGGGCAGGTGAGGAGAAAAGGACAAGGGTTAAAGTTAGAGGGCAATCCCGAGGGGGGTAAGTTTTTCTTCGCCTATCTTAAACCGAAGAATAAGTTTGGGGTGGTTGAATTTTCAGGGGAAGATGGGAAAAAAGGACCTTACCTTTTAACTGCCGAGGGGAAAAGGGTGGTCGTGATCACTGGAAGTGAAGAGGTTTATCTCAACGGTGAGAAAAAGAGAAGGGGCGAAAGAGAAGACTACACAATTAATTACGCCACAGGAGAATTGACCTTCACCAATCGGGTTTTGATTAATTCCCAATCCCGAGTTGAGGTGCGGTTTTTATACCAAGCCGAAGATTACGAAAGGGACGGTTACTCCCTTTATGGTGAGAAGAATCTCTTTGGAGGCTATCTCAAAGGATTTTTCTCTAATCTCTTAGAAAAGGATGATAAAACCAATAATCTCCTTTTCCCCTTAAGCCCTGAAGAGAGAAGGTATTTAGCAACGATTGGGGACGATACAAGCAAAGCCTTCCTCCCCTCGGAACGCTACGTGGGGAAAAATAAGGGAGATTACAAAAAGGAGAACGGGGTCTTCGTCTATTGCGGAAAAGATTCTGGTGATTACGAGGTGACCTTCCTCTTTGTTGGAGAGGGTAAGGGAGAATATATCTATGACAACGAAATAAATGGCTATCGGTATCTCGGTCCGGGTTTAGGCCAATGGACACCAAAAAAGAAAATTACCCTCCCCCAAGAAAGAATTGTTTCCTCTTTAGGCATTGCCCTTTTCCCTTCTTCTCCCTTTAACCTCTCTGCTCAAGGAATCTGGTTAAAGGAAGACCGGAATACCTTTTCCCAAGAAGATGACGGGGATAACTTGGGGCTGGGTTATAACATTTTGGCGCAATGGGAAAAGGAGAAAATCTCTCTTGCCCTCCAGAGGGAGGGCTACCTAAAAAATTATCACCTCTTAGAAGAGGAAAACCAAGATTTCTTCTACACCTGGGGGGTAAGGAGGGATTCGGTAAAAGGGTTAACTCAACTCTTTGGTAAATTTTCCCCTTTTCCTTTTTTCCGCTGGGATTGGACCGGAGGCCTCTCGGAAAAAGGAAAAAACTTTAAAAGAAGGTTTTCTTCCTCTTTTCAACTCTTCTTCTTCGCGGGGGGAATAGAATATTTGGCTGAGAGGAAAAAATTTAACTTCTCCCTAAGACCAAAAATTTCCTTCCTTCAACCAACCTTCTCTTTCCAAAGCGAAAGATACGACACCTCTCTCATTTCCACTTCTGAACCGAATCTTATCTTAACCTTCCCCCAAACCGAACTGGACTTCGGCTGGGAGGAAATCCAATGGCGAAAGCGAGAAGGAAACTTCTGGACCTTGGCAAAAAGGCAAAGGAGATTAAAAGGGGGAGGGAATTTTTCCTTCAAGTTTTTACATCTTTCCCTTCTCCTTGGGCAAGAAAGGATGAGGAATTTCCAAATTGGGGGGGAGAGAAGACAATTTTTCGCCGAGGGGGAGATCTCCTTTCCCGATTTCTCCTTCCTGAAGGGCAATTGGGAGGGGAAGATTCTCCACAAAGGAATAGAGGAAAAAGAAGTCCAATACCTCAAGGTAGAAGAAGGCAGGGGAGATTACAAGAAAGACCCCAATACCGGAAATTACTTCTATCATCCGAAAGGAGATTACATTCGGGTCTTTATCCCGACCGGGAAGATCATCCCGGCCCGAGAGTTTAACTTAAACTCCTACCTTTTTCTTCAACCCCACAAAAAGATCTCTGCGGAACTCAATCTCACCCGTACGGAAGCGGTATCGGAAGCGAACGAATCCCATTCCGAAAATGAGAATTACCTCTTAAATCTCACTTACTATCCCCTTTCCCATCTCCATCTCCGTTTGGGGAAAAATTATAACTCCTTTTCCGACCAGAATCTCACCCTAGAAGGGGAAAGAGAAATCATTGATAAAAATTCCTTCACCATAGAAAATGACTTTGGAGAAAATTGGCGGGTTGCACCCGGTGTTGAGATAAACCGGCAAGAAAAGGAAAGAAATACTTTAACCCGCCGGTCATTAGAGAAAAAGGGAAAGGTTGCCATCTTTTTTGGCTTCCCCTTAGATATAGAATTGAATTTTGCCTTAGGAGAAATTTTCATCCAGGATTTTTCTCCCTCCGATTCCTTCAAAATTATAAAGGGAGAATGGGGACTCGCCCGCTCCCTTACTCTCTTTGATAAAGTTGGGGTAAATCTCACCTTTGACCTCACCCATCGGAAAAGTGAGGATAACCTTCCCTACGACTTACTCCTCACGGAACCAATCGGTTGGACCTACGGCGCAGGGATAGAGATAAACTCTAATCCCAAGAAAAACCTCAACCTTTCTTTTCAATACCAAATAAGAAAAGACCCGATAGAGAAACTTGACCAAATCCTTAACGGGAGTGCCCGAATTAATTTTTAATTTTAGTGGTTTCGCCCAAAGAAGAGAGGATTTGACAGAGGGAATCGGTATGGGCTTGGAATTGTGCCATTAACTCCGGTGGGACCGGAGAAGAAGGGGGAGAGGCAATTTTTAAGGGGTTAACCCAAGAGCCATCTTTTAAAACCTCAAAATGGAGATGGGGGCCCGTGGCTAAACCACTACTCCCCACATAACCGATCACTTCTCCTTGCTTTACCCTTCTTCCTACCCTAATTCCTTTTTTAATGCGCAAGAGATGTCCATATTTGGTAATGTAACTATTGGGATGGCGAATAACCACCAATCGGCCGTAGCCACCGCACCAACCAGCAAAAGTCACCACCCCATCTCCTAAAGCCGAGACCGGTGTGCCGGTGGGCGCGCAATAGTCAACCCCCCGGTGGGGTCGAATAATTTTTAAGATCGGGTGGCGGCGCGCCCGGGAGAAATAGGAAGAGATGTGAGAAAACCTTAATGGTGATTTGAGAAACGCCCTTCTTAGGGCTCTCCCTTTTAGGTCATAATACTCACCCCCAAATTTCACGCCAAAGTAATTCCCTACCTGCCCCTTAAAAATTGCCAACCACAAATCGCCGTAACTAAAAAATTGGTCGCCCCCATAGACCTTTTCGGTAAGGATAATAAAAGAATCACCGGTTGAGACCTCCGTCCAAAAATCAATATCCCACTCTAAGATCTCAGCAAACCTCACCGCCAGTTCTGGCTTCTCACCAATTTTTAGAACCGACTCGTAAAGAGAAGAGGTGACGGCGCCCCTTACCACCTCCAAACGAGATTCCCGCTTCTTGTAGACCATCGCCGACCGGAGGGGAGAGAGATAGACCCGAAAGGTTCTTAAAAAATCCTTCCGGTAATCAACCGAAAGGATTTGGGAGTCTCTTTGGTAAAAGAGAAGGGTTTCCCCTTCCTTTAAGGTGAAGAAGTTCAATCCACTTTCTCTTAAACCCTTTCGGATTAATTCCCGCTCCTGTTGGGAAAGGATACTCACTTTCTGTAAAATATTATCAATCGTCTCATTCTTTTTTAAACCATACCTTAGGGTATCAACCCGCAGAAAAATAGTTTCCTTCTCTAAATCCTTTAACACCTTCTCCCGCTCTCTTATCTTCTTGCCAATCCTCAATAAAAGAAAACCCAGAAATAGAAGAAGAAGAAACCAAAAGGCGAGATAAATTCTTTTACCACCCATAGTTGGGAATTTATCCATTTTTCATTCCTTGTCAAGGTATGAAATTCCCAACCGGAATGTTGACATTAGAAAAAGTTTGATTAATTTTTAACCTGTATGAATCCTTGCGCAGGGAGAAGACTTTTGGGAAATGGGGCTTAGAATTAGAAAGAGAAGATTCGGAAAAGGTCTGGTTGTCAGAAGAGATAAGAGGCTGGAGAAGGCTTTAAGGATTTGAAGATGCTCCTTTTTGGAATTTTCCAAAAGAGATTTAACCCTTAGAATGGAGAAGATCGTTTGGATTTTATACTGCTCCCAAAAGGGAGGACATCGTTATCCCGCTGAGGCATTGTCTTCTGCCTTTAAAAACCTTGAACAATATCAATTGGTAGCGAAGGTATTTAACCTTCTCTCCTTCTCCCCTTTATCTTCCTTTATAAGCGAAATTAGCCGCTACGGGGATTTAAAATTCCGTTCCCTCTGGCGGGCGGGATATAAAAATCTAGAAAGGAGAAATCCCCTTTTCATCGGTATCTGGCAATGGCTTTCCGCTCTCCTCTTTTCTTTGGATGGCGTAAAAGGGAAACTCCTTAGGAAAGGTGGCTTGCCCAGTCTGATCATCTCTCTCCAACCAGAAATTAATGTCCTCGCTTCTCTTTTCAAAGGTTGGTTTGGTTGCCCTTTTCATACCGTAATAATTGACTTGGCTCTCCATGGTCTATGGGTGAATAAAGAGATTAACCACTACTACCTATTTCACGACCGGCTCCTTAGTGAGGCTAAAATTCTTGGGGTAAGTGAAGAAAAGGTTACGATTTCCGGAATCCCCCTGAGACCCGATTTCGCCTCCATCCGGAAGAAACCGATCTCGGAGGTGAGGAGGAACCTCTCTCTCCCTGAAGACCTACCGACTATCCTTTTACTCGCGGGCCTTTTGGGGGAGATGGTTAAATTTGAGGAGATAATTAAAGAGATCTCCTCCTTACCCATTCCCATCCAACTTCTCATCGTCTGCGGAAAGAATGAGAAGGCAAAAAGGCATTTAGCACAATTTAACTTTAAGAATCCAACTTATCTCTACGGCGAAGTTTCTAATATGGCGGAGATGATGTGGGCAAGTGATCTGGTGATCTCCAAACCGGGTTCGGTAACGATGAGTGAATGTTTAGCCTTAGGGAAACCGATGATTGTCCTCACCCCCAAAGCGGGTTCGGCTCAGGAATTACGTTTTGCCAACTTCTTAGAAGAAGTGGGTGCGGGCATTTGGGTGAAAAGAATAAAAGAGTTACCGGCGGTGATTAAAGAAATTCTCTCTTCTCCAGAGGCCTACTCCCGGATGAAAGAAAATGCAGAAAGAGTAGGTCTTTTAAACTTAACCGCCTCCCAAACTATCGCCCAAAGTATCAGAAAGACCTTGGGGGGGTGAAATGAGAGGTGTCGGTTTAATTACCGGTTCTTGCGGCTTAGTGGGCTCGGAGGCGGTTTCTTTCTTCATTGGGAAAGGTTTTGACATTGTGGGCATTGATAATGACCTCCGCTCCTATTTCTTTGGTCAAGAGGCCTCAACCTCCTGGCAAAAAGAGAATTTGAAAAGACATTACCCCTCTCACTATCGCCATTACGATTTGGACATCCGAGATTTTGAAGGGTTAGCCAAAATCTTTAGGGAGTATAAATTTGACCTTATCATCCATACCGCCGCCCAACCTTCTCACGATTGGGCAGCAAAAGAACCGATTACCGATTTCACCGTG
The DNA here is from genome assembly GCA_039801905.1 of candidate division WOR-3 bacterium. NCBI lineage: Bacteria > Pseudomonadati > Caldifarciminota > Caldifarciminota bacterium. Next base: position 13,099 of record JBDRVQ010000003.1, read on the forward strand.
AATGCCAATGGCACCTTAAACCTTTTAGAACTGACAAGAAAATATTCTCCGGATGCAGTCTTCATCTTCACCTCCACCAATAAGGTCTATGGCGATCGACCAAACCAATTGCCTCTGATTGAATTGCCATCCCGCTATGAGATAGAGAAAGAGCATAGATATTATGAAGGGATTGATGAGACGATGCCCATTGATGATTGCCTCCATTCCCTCTTCGGTGCCTCCAAGGTGGCAGCCGATATCTTAGTTCAGGAATACGGCCGATACTTCCATATGAAGACCGTCTCCTTCCGGGGTGGCTGCCTCACAGGACCGGCTCATTCCGGTACCCGCCTCCACGGTTTTCTATCCTATTTAGTACGCTGTGCCATAACCGGCATCACCTATCATATCTACGGCTATAAAGGAAAACAGGTGCGGGACAATATCCACTCCTATGATCTGGTCAACGCCTTCTACCATTTCTTCTTAAATCCCAAAGAGGGTGCGGTCTATAATATCGGAGGTGGTCGTTTTGCCAACTGCTCCATCTTAGAGGCGATACAATTGATTGAAGAGATTACAAATAAGAAGGTGAATTATCTTTACGAAGAACCGCCCCGCAGGGGAGACCACATTTGGTACATAAGTGATGTCCGAAAGTTTAAAAAAGACTATCCCCAATGGACTTATACCAAAGACCTGCGCGCCATCATTCAAGAAATTTATGAGGAGCAAAAGAAATTACCCTTACAAGAGTTGATGTCTCAGAGTTAACCTGTTCAATCTTTAAGCCTTAAGCCAAAGAAAATGGTCCGGCCGGGTCGGGGATAGTCGCGGTCGGAAATCGTATTGCCAAAGGCTTCCGCATAAGTCACATCAAAAAGGTTTTCTGCCTTAAAGGCAAATACTAACCGGCTTATCAATCTCCTCTCCAAGCGAAGGCCAAGAGTGAAATAACTCGGTAGCCGCTTCCTTTTCATATAGACCTTAGGAAAACTATCATAAGCGGGGTAGTAATTGACCTTATCACCAACAAAATTCCCTTCCAAATGAAGAAGGGTATGGGTATCTCGGAAGAGAAGGGAAGGGGAAAGCTTAAATGAGGGGAGAAATGCCGCCCGTCGCTTTATTTCGGCAAAGGAATCCCAATAGACCATCTCCTTCCGCAATTGGGTCGCCTTTTTCCAATCGCCAGAAAGAGAGAAGAGAATATTATGGGAAATTAGCCATTTCCCTTCCCATTCTAAACCGAAAACTTCCTGCTGGTCAACATTGGTTGGCCGCCAAAAGCCAGCGGTATCGGGAAACCAGGCGATTAAGTCCTTCGTCTTTCGGTAAAAGAAAGTTAGAGAAACGGGATTAATATCAAAACCTGACTGGAAAGTCCAACCCACCTCCGGTTTTAAGGAGAGATTACCACTTCTGGGCCAATATAAGTCGTTAAAGGTTGGCGCTCGAAATGCCCGAGCGAGATGAAAACGAAACTTACCGGAGGGAAGCGGGTAGGTGATACCGAAACTGGGACTAAAAAAGCCACAAAAGACCTTATCCCAGTCGTAACGAAAAGAGGAAAAGAGGGAAGGTTTTTCCCAAAAATTACCTTCCAGAAAGAGACCGACCCTTTCCCCCTTTGGGTTATACATAGTATCCTTATAGGAGTAAGTTCCTAAATCATAAAAGTAGGAATGGCTCTTAAAATCGTCCCTCTTAAAATCAATACCTCCGGCAATTTGGAGCGGCATCTCTTCTGGTGCCAGAGTGGAAGTCAGATTTCCGCCGTAGGTCTTTATCCAATAGGTATCTTGATAAATCGCCGTATCCGTTGAGAACTGGTCAACCCATTGGTAACGAGTGCGATTGGCATTAAAGAAGGGTGAAAATTTGATTTTAAGGTTAGAGGAAGGCGCAAAACTGATCTCACCACCAATTCGGTATTGGTTATCCCTTTGCCGGTCATAGATTGAGGAAGCGGTAGAATCGCCATACCTCGGAATTGTCTCCCGTGGTGGCTTCGGCCCACAGATTCCCATCTCCTTCTCTTCGTAATTAAAGTTTAATCGGAGGTTTTCTAAGTGAGCGAGAGAGAAACTTCCTCCTAAGGTACTGGCATCTTCATTTGACCGAACACCTTTGGTCTTCTCCCGGTGGAGAGAGAAAAGGAAGCCGGTTCTATCATCCCCATTGATACCAGAAGTGAAATTAAATAGGTAAGTGTTAAAAGATGGACGGAGAGAATTAGAAAAGATATTGCCCCCACTCAACTCCCCCAAGATATTCAATCTCCTGGGTTTTAAGTGATAAGGACTCTTCGTGATAAAATTGACCACTCCCCCTAAGGCATTTGCTCCATAAAGACTGGAAGCCCCTCCTTTTAAGATTTCTATCCTCTTTAGATTATCCGTGGGAATTAGCCCCAAGTCAGGAGTTCCGGTGGCTGGGGAATAGAAGGGGATACCATCAACCAAAACCAATACCTGTTGACTGGTGGAACCAAGGAGAGAAAGGGAAGAGAGACCCTTAAGGAAGGTATAATTCCGAAAATCAATCCCTTCTATACCGGAGAAGATACCTGACAAATCACCAAATCCCTTTAATCGGATAACCTCTTCGGAAATGATGTTAACCGCTACCGGTAACTTCTCAATCTGGCTAGTGACCCGAGAGGCGGTGATGAAGATTGTATCAACCGTGTAGGTTTGAGCGAGTAAAGATAAGGGTATAATCTCTAAGATAAAGAATGTGATTTTTTTTGGTAACATAATTCCTCCTTTCCTCGCCAAGAGGAATTAAGAAAGTGGTAAAGAGGTCTCCTGGCTTGCGGGTCATCCTACTCTCCCCACCTTCCCATCCCGCAGATATTATGGGCGGGATAGTGGTATTAAGGGGATTTCGTCGCCGCTCACAGTGGGCAGGACCGCGCGGGATTTCCACCCGCTTCCCTAATCCCGATGGGATATTTATCGGGACTCCCCTTAAAGAGAGGACCTTTACCACCATCCTTTCATTATAAAAAGTTGGGGGGGGAAGTCAAGTAAAGTAATTCTCTTGGTTATTTGGAAGAAGATTTTGGCTAAAATAAAAGACTGCCCAAGAGATGCAATGCCCAAAAATACTATCTACCTCGCCTTAACTAAAGAAAAAGAGAATGACCTAAACGATAAAACAACAAAGATGTGGTTTCTAAAGTCCAATTTTTGGCTTGGTCTTGTGGTGAGGTATTTGGGGAGATGGCAGTCTGGTGGTTGCGTCTCTTTGGTTTTAGGAAAAAGGTTGTGATTTGGTCAGACGGTGGTTTGAGATTTTGATACTTCTCAACCTGGGGCTTAGGACCTCTTAAAACCTTTCAGGATCATCTTGACCATGAGCAAATCTTTATTAAGGTTTTTCCCTTTTTGGGTGTTATATTATATGGAGGCAAATATGGGAGTGAGAGATGCCTTAAACAGGATTAAGGTTGCTCCCTTTGGCATTATTTTACCGGAGGAGTTATGAGAATAAAGATAAAGAAGAAAGACCCGATTAAGAGGTTTGGAGATATACCACCAAAGATTTGGCTTTCAATTTCCCAAAGCGACCGAGCAGAAAATAAAGGTCTAATAAAGGAGGTCTTATTGGCAATCACGGAGGTCCTCCAAAATAACTAATCCCAAAAGGGAAAATCCAAAGGAGAGAGGATGAAAGGTAAGAAAGGAGGGTTTTATCTTTATAAAAAGTGGGGGGCGATATAGGGAGCGGTATCGGGGATCTAATAGGGGGCGTAAGGGAAGGTCTAAGGGAGGGTGTAATCCTGGATTTAATGGAGGGTCTAAGAGAGGGTTTAATGGCGGATATAATAGAGGGTGTAATTGGGGGTCTAACCGAGAGTCTAATAGGGGGTGTAATCCCGAGCCGTATCGGGAAGGTAAGGGAGGGTTTAACTGGGGATATAATTGGGAGAGACTTCCCAATAAAAGGTGGGTGCCACCAAAATCAGCACCCGCCAAAGGGTACACCATGAGTATTTTTCTTAAAATCTCTAAAAAATCAAGGGTTAAAAGAAACCGCCGAGAGCAAAAGAGAAGACGGAGGCTCCTTCAAAAAAATAGGCTCTGGCTAAAAAGTATCCTTGACGAGGTAGTGAGGAACGAGCTAAGGGATCAATTGAGGAAACCTCCGTTGGTGAGTTCCGAGGCATTCAGTTAATGCTTAAAAGGAAACCTCGGTGGCGGATAGATTATCCGGAGTTAGTGGTGGAGGTATGAGAGGGGTGAGTGCTGTCTCTGTTTGGCTATAATCTTTCTAATTAACCCCTTATTTATTATTCCAATTAGTCTCTCAATTAGACCTTCGTTTATTATCCCAATTAGAGCCCTTATTAGACCTCCGGTTAGATTCCTAATTACCCAGCCAATTATTATCTCTATCAGTCCTTATATTATAGTTCCAATTAGAAGTTCTATTATTCCCTTAATTAAACTTTCTATTAGGCCTCTTATTAAACCTATATTTAGACCCCCGATACCATCCCCTGTATGCTACACCCCTTTTTATAAAAATAAATCCCTCCCTTTCTTTTGGAAACCAACCCTTATCCGCTTTTTAGTTTACTCTAATTATAAACTAATACTTAAAATTTGTCAACCTATCTCATAATGATAATCTTCCTTACCGCCTTAATTTTTTCTCCATCTCTAACTTCGGAGGATTCTCATAACGCCTTCCCCTTCGCCTGTGTGGAAGGGAGGAGAGTTGGTATACCCTAAGGGAGCTACCGAAGGGTTGTTTGTGGTGAAACTGCAAATTACAACAGCAGTATCCGAATAGCCGCCGACAACCGGGCAATAATAATGGTTCCATCCTGATGTTTCAGTTGGACGGGCAAAACCAAGGTTTGTGTGGGGAGAGCGAAAGGTTACCGAATAGGAAGAATCCCGAACTGGATTACCTATATTATCGGTCAGTTTGCCTTGATAGTTTAAGAGGAGGGGAATAGAGATAAGGAAATCTATATTATTTGTCAAAGTCTTCTTTTGGTGATTCGGTTTTCCCCTTAACTTATCCTTGAAATTGAGAAGATATTAATTATAATTACTTAGGAGGATTTATGAGTTTTATTCTCTTTGTCTCTTTCCTTTTTAATCTTGGCCAATGGGTCAGTTATTGTAATGAATATCCTGACCTCTTTGTCTTTTACGGGCCGGAGAAAGCGATGCTCATTAACCCAAGTGACTTTGGTATCACTTATCCCTTAACGATTGAATCCTTACGCACCCGGTTTTACAGTTCCATGGGTGGTTTTACCGACTCCGCCTTCGTTTATAAGATTTATGCTGGGGATGGTCAAACCTTGCTTTTTGAATCGGAAACCCTTATCGCCCTTCGCCCGCCCCAACATTTCCGGTATGCTTTAAGAAATCCCGTAGTCATTGAAAGTGGTAACTTCTATGTGGCGATTGCCAGCCGGACCTATCGCGAACCCTTTGGTTATCCCTTCATCGCTACAGATGATAATTCAACTCCCCAAAAGAGTTTCTATGGTCTGCCGGGTCGCTGGACTTTATCCGACTACGGGGAGTACTTTATCTTCGCCTTTGTCAGTTGGACGCCAACTGGTGAAAAGGAGAGAAAAGGAGAATGGATTGGTGGAAAAAGAGGGAACGAAAGGATTAAGAAAATCTACAATGTGAAGGGAGAATTACTAACCGAAAGTAAAAAACTTCCCCCCGGGGTCTATTTCTTGAAGACCGGGGATAAGGTGAGGAAGGTGATAAAGTTATGATGAAAAGGGTAAAAGTAGTAAAGAGGAAACTTTGGTGCCGCTTCCCTGTCGGAGGGATATTTTTCGTCTTTTTCCTATCCTTCTCTTGGGCGGAAAATATTCTTCCCAACCCCAGTTTTGAAATCTGGCTTGATACGATTGGCATCCATATGCCTTTTGGTTGGTTAACGAGTGAACTTATCCGCTCCGGTTCCGCAATAAAATCTACCTCGGCCCGCACCGGTCAATTCTGTGTCAATCTCTTGGCTTCCGATACCATCGCCTTCGTTACCACCACCGCCCTTGTTCGGCCCGGAGCGAGTTATCTCTTCTCTGGTTGGGCAAAGACCCAAAATCCCCTACCCGGTTCCTTCACCCTTCAGTTCTTAACCATTTTGGGAAATCCAATTGGTAACCCAATCCTTTTGCCGGTCTATTTCTCAACCAACTACCGGGAATATAGAACTTGGGTGACCGCACCCGAAAGCGCCTTCTTTTTAGTTTGCGCTCTAATCACTGCCCCCAATACCAATACCTTCGTTGACGATGTCACCCTTGATGACACATCCTACCTCGCAATTACCGAAGGGAAGAAAAACTTTTCTCTTTTGCCCCTACTCTTTTCCTCCTCCAGCCTAAAATTCTCCTTAGAGAAAGGAGAAAATGTCTCCCTAGCGATTTATAACCTATTAGGAGAAGAGATAAGAAGGGTAGAATTTGGCTTTTTGCCTCCTGGTTCCTATCAGTGGCAATGGGATAAAAAGGATAATAAAGGGAAGAAAGTGTCCGCCGGCATTTATCTATTAAGACTTTTCACCAAAGAGAGAAGTTGGACCGGGAAAATCTACTTGCCCGAGTAAAAGGATAATTCAAGGAGGCGAAGAATTAAAAGGATATTTATCGGCACTTCGGGTTGGCTTTATCCCTGGAACGAGGAAGGAACTTTTGATTGGTATCTTTTTAATTCCGGTTTGAATGCGATTGAATTGAACGCCTCTTTTTATCGCTTCCCCTTTCCCAACCAGATTAAATCCTGGGCTAAAAAAGGGAGAAAGATTCGTTGGGTAATAAAGGTAAATCGTTTAATCACCCACACCTTCAAATTGGGTGAGAGGGCAAAAGATACTTTTCTCCGCTTCCGAAACCTATTTTCCATAATGGATGAGATGATTGACTTCTACCTCTTCCAACTACCACCCAACTTCTCCCCGAAGATGAAAGAGAGGTTAGAAGATTTTTTTGATTGGGCTAATCTCAAAAAGCGTTTTGCCTTAGAAGTGAGGCATAGCGCTTGGTTTGCCCAAGAAAATTACTCTTGGGCAAAAAATAAAGGTATCACCTGGGTCTCTCTTGATTCCCCGGATTTCCCAAGGGAGATAATAAAGACAACCGATACGGTCTATTTAAGAATCCACGGCCGGAGTGGTTGGTATAGCCACGATTATTCCGATAAAGAATTAAAAGAGATGGCGAAAAAGATTATTTCCGTTAAGCCGAAATTGGTCTATATCTTCTTTAATAATGACCAGGCGATGCTTAAAAATGCCCAGAGGATGAAAGAGATTCTTGTTAAGAGTTCGTTGACAGACTAATTTTAGCCCTTATTATTAGCAATGGTCTTAATCTATGAAGATGAGTCCTATAAAAATCTATTCCCCTTAACATATCTCCGGGCGGTCTTTGAACTGAGGGTTGGACTTTTCTCGCCCTTAGAAAGATTTCTTCGGTTTTATAAAAATTTCCCAGTCGCCGTAATCGCCCGGGAGGAATTGAAAGAGGTATTAAAAGAGCGCTATCCCAATTTACTTTTTTTCTCCACCCAATCAAAGATTAGCCAATTAAAAGAGAAGAACCTTCTTTTCCTTTCCGGGAGGACAATTATTTTGGAAAAGATTCCCGAAGAAGGTGAAAATTGTCTCTTCTTCTCCGAGGAAGGGGAGTTGATCGGCTTTCGGCTTAATACAGAAACGGAAACCAGTATCTCAAAAATGGGTTGCCAAAGGGTTAAGGCTTTTTCCTTTCTCTATCTCTGGGACCTTATCACCCTGAACGAGAAGATTCTGCCTCTTGATTTACCCAAAGGGAAAATCCTTGGCTTCTTAGATAGAAGGGCAATCACTATCGGTAAAAAAGAAAATTTATTTCTGGCAAAAGGGGCAAAGGTCTTTCCCGGTAATGTCTTAAACTTAGAAAAAGGGGGGATTTATATTGATGAAGGCGCAGAAGTGAAACCTTTTTCCTACATTGAAGGCCCGGTCTATATCGGGAAGAAAACCCAAATCCTTTCGGCAAGGATTCGCCCCTTTTCTAATATCGGCGAAGAGTGCCGGGTTGGTGGAGAAGTGGAAAGTTCTATTCTCTTGGGTTATGTGAATAAATACCACGAAGGCTTTTTAGGACATTCTTATCTCGGAGAGTGGGTAAATTTGGGGGCGGGAACTAATAATTCCGACCTAAAAAATAACTACTCACCGGTGAAAATTAAAATAGGGAAAAGGGAAGTTAATACCGGCTTATTGAAGTTAGGCTGCTTTATCGGCGACCACACAAAAACTGCGATTGGCACCTTAATCCCGACCGGAGCGGTGATCGGTATCTTTGCCAATGTCCTAAAAGGAGGTTTTGCCTCCAAATTTATCCCTAACTTCTACTGGGATGAGAAAAAAAGGTGGCGGATTAAAGAGGCACTTCGGACCGCCCGAGTGGTGAAGGAAAGGCGCGGTAAAAAATTGACCGAAGCGGAAGAGAATTTAATAAAAAAGATTTGGCTAAAGGAAAGGTGAAAAGAATTGGGATTGATATCGGAGGGACAAATACCAAAATTGGCTTAGTGGCGAAGGGGAAAATCGAAAAGAAAAGGGTTATCCCGACGGAAAAAGAGCCAAAATCGGCAATCTTATCCCTTGTTAGTGCGATAAGAGAAATTGCTTCCCAAGAAGAGATTGCCACAGTGGGTATCGGCTGCGCCGGACTCATTGACCATAAGAAAGGGATTGTCCGCACCCCACCCAATCTCCCCAAATGGCATAACTTTCCCTTAAAAAGGGAATTGGAAAAAAGATTAAAAATTCCGGTTTTTGTGGGCAACGATGTCAATGCCTGTGCCTTAGGAGAATATTACTATGGTCTGGGAAAAGGGAAGAGAAATATCTTTGTCCTGACGATTGGCACCGGGGTTGGGGGTGGAATCATTTCTGATGGAGAGTTAATCCTTGGGGAAAACTTTGCCGCGGGTGAGTTTGGTCATACCTTAATCTTTCCCGAAGGAAAAAGATGCCAGTGTGGAAATCGGGGTTGTTTAGAGGCCTACATTGGAGAAAAAGGGATTCGGCAAATGGCGAAAATTCTCTTCGGTAAAGAGTTTTCGCCAGAAGAGATCAGTTTCTGGGCCAAGAGAAAAGATAAAAGAGCCATTGAGATAATTGAGAAGGTGGGTTATTATTTGGGACTGGCCTTGGTCAATGTGATCCATCTCTTTGACCCAGAGATAATAATTATTGGTGGTGGCATTTCGGGGTTCGGAAGAACTTTATTAGAAGCGACCAGAAAAACTATTAAAACTCGGATAATGAAACTGCCAAAAAGGAAGTTAGCAATAAAAATCTCCCAGTTAGGTTCTTCCGCTGGCATCTTAGGGGCAACGCGATTTTCCGAGATTCTTTCCGATTGAGAAGATTTTTCCCTAAAAATGCCAATAAATTTTCCCTTTCTCGGTGAGACCCTGGCTCTTTTAAGTGCCCTATTCTGGGCATTGGCGGTCATCTTCTTTAAGAAGAGTGGGGAGAGGACCCATCCCCTCGGCTTAAATTTTTTCAAAAATTTTCTTGCCCTAATCCTTTTTCTTCCCACCCTAACTCTATTGGGCGAACCATTAGTCCCGCGGGTTTCCCTTTCGGAATTTGCTCTCTTTTTCCTAAGCGGACTTTTGGGGATGTCGGTTGGCGATACCCTATTTTTTGCCAGCCTCAATCGGCTCGGGGCGGGAATTTCGGCGATCATCAGTTATACCTATAGCCCCTTACTCATTGGTCTTTCTCTCTTCTTCTTAAAAGAGAACCTCCGCTTAATCCAAATTTTAGGAATAATTCTTATCCTCTTTGCTCTTCTCCTCACTACCCAAATAAAACTACCGGAAAAAGTAAAGAAGCGAACTTTACTCTTAGGCATTGCCCTGGGACTTCTTTCCACTGCTGCTACTGCCATCGGCGTCATTTTGATTAAACCCCTTTTAGCAAAAAACTCTCTTTTCGTGGTGACAGCAATCCGTCTTTTTGCTGGTCTCGTTGGGGTTTCCTTTTTTATCCTCTTTCTCCCCAATAGGAAAGAGATTATCAAATCGGCATTTGCCCGCAAAGGTTTTGGTTATAACTTGGGAGGAGCAATTTTCGGAACTTATATCGCCCTCACCATCTGGCTTGGGGGTATGAAGTTCACTCCGGTCTCGATCGCCGCCCCCCTCAATCAATTAAGTAATATCTTCATCTTTCTTTTAGCCGCCCTAATCTTAAAAGAACCGTTCAATCGGGAAAGGGTTTTCGCTTTGATATTCGCCTTTATTGGTGCCCTCTTGGTAATCATTGGTTGACATTGTCCGATTTTCCTTTATGCTTAATAAATGAGAGTTGGGGTCTGTGGTATATTTTGCGAGAAATGCCCAAAGTTTCTTAAAAGGCATTGCTCGGGCTGTGCGGAAAATCCAGTTTGTGCTATGCCGGGTTGTGCCAAAGAAAAGGGTTATGCCTTATGCTTTGAATGTCCCTCCTTTCCCTGTCCCATCAACTACCAGTTCTTTCCCAAAAGTTGGCTTGACTTCTTAAAATCAGAAGAGGTTGTCGGATGATTATCCCAAAAGATAACCTAAGTCTGGAAGAATTCATTTCGGTGACGAAAGGAGAATGGGTTAAAATCTCTAAGACTGGGATAAAAAGGGTAAAAGAGGGAAGAGAGGCATTGGAGAAACTATTAAAAGAGAATATCCCAATTTATGGGGTGAATACCGGCTTTGGTGCCCTCTGTGATAAGAAAATTGAAAATAGGGATTTAGAAAGCCTCCAAAAGAATTTAATCCTTTCCCATGCCTTAGGGGGAGGAGAGATTTTTGATAAAGAGATAGTCCGGGGAGCAATGTTTTTAAGGGCAAATACCTTGAGCAAAGGATTCTCTGGGGTACGGTTAGAGTTGGTAAATTTTCTTTTAGAACTTCTAAATAGAGATATCATCCCAGTTGTTTATAAGAAGGGTTCGGTCGGTGCCTCAGGCGACCTACTACCCTTAGCCCAAATTGGCCTTACCCTTCTTGGTAAAGGTGAGGTCTTTTATAAAGGGAGAAGGGGAAAGGCGGCAATCGCTCTAAAAAAAGAGGGTTTAGCGCCGATTAAATTAGAGCCAAAGGAAGGCCTCTCTTTAATCAACGGCACGGAGATTTCCACTTCTTACTTAGGCTTTAATCTCTACTTGATAAATAGACTCTTTCCCATCGCCAACCTAATCGCCACCCTCTCTTTTTATGCGGGAAAGGGTGATGTGAGGGTTTTGGATTTAAGGCTTCATCGGTTAAAACCTTATTCGGGGCAATTAAAAACCACCCGGGCAATGAAAAGGATTTTAGGAAAACTTTCCTCACTTTCCAGGAAAATCCAAGACCCCTATTCTTTAAGATGTATCCCTCAGGTCCACGGTGCGGTTTATGAGGGGATAAAGTTTGCCAACGAAATCCTAAAAAAGGAGTTAAACGCGGTTACCGATAACCCTTTAATCTTATCCTCCTCGGAAGTGTTAACCGGTGGTAACTTCCATGCCCAGGCAATCTCCTTGGCGGGGGATATCCTGTCTATTGTTTTAACCACCCTCTCTTTAATCTCCGAGAGGAGGATCTTCTACCTCCTTTCCGGACCTCCCCCTTTCCTCATCTCGGATGAGGGTAAGAATTCGGGCTTAATGATGGCTCAGGTATTAGCAGCTTCCTTAGCGAGTGAGAATAAAACTCTATCCTTTCCCGCCTCGGTCACTTCTTTACCCACCTCCCTCAATCAGGAGGACTTTGTCAGTATGAGTATCAATTCTTTAACTAAGATGGAAACGATTCGGAAGAATTTAGAGATGATTTTGGCAATTGAAGGGGTCGTTTCGGCTCAAGGGATTGAAGTAAAAAATCTCCCAAAAAGAGGGATTATCGGTTCTTTATGCCGAAAGATTCGGGAATTTGTCCCTTTTCTTAAAGAGGATAAAGAGATCGGAGAAGGGATAAGAAAATTGAGCGAAAACCTCTACATCCTTTTTAAGACTACCTATTGACAAATGTCCGTTTCTCACTATAATTTTTGAAAAATGAGGCGTAAGGATATTGTGATCGGTCAACTACTAAATTGGGCACTTAATATTGACCAGGGGATACCGGTAAAAAGTTTTCGCCTTTTAACCCGTTTCCTCTATTCTTGGCTTAAAAATGAGATCAAAAAACTTGCCCGCAGCCCGGAGCATACCCAATCGGAGAAGGTGGTTGAGGATTTATATTATATGATGCGGGCGATGATTCAATCGGCATTGCGGGTGCGCTGGACAAGAAATTCCTTAAACGCCTTTGTTCGGTCAATTTTATTGAATCAAGATGGCAAAAAGATAAAAGAAATCTGGCGGGAAAAATATGGGGAAGGACCGCCGGGATTTTTAGTGATCAGTCCCACCAAGTTCTGTAACCTCTCTTGTCCCAATTGCTATGCCAATGCCGCTACCGAGAAAGACCGTTTGGAATATTGGATTGTGCAAAGGATTGTGAAAGAAGCGAGAAAACTTTGGGGCGTTCGGTTCTTTGTTTTATCCGGAGGGGAACCTTTCGCTTACCACCACGAAGGAAAGGGTATTTTAGACTTGGCAAAAGAATTTAACGATTGTATCTTTATGGCTTATACCAATGGTACTTTAATTAATGAAAAAGTTGCCAAGACCCTCTCCGAAATCGGTAATTTAACTCCGGCCATCTCCGTAGAAGGATTTGCGGAAACAACGGATAAAAGGCGGGGAAAGGGGATGTTTGAACGGATTATCAAAACAATAGAAAGGTTAAAAAAGAATAAGGTCCTTTTTGGTATTTCCTTAACCGCTACCCGTTATAACTGTGAGGAGATACTTTCCGAAGAATTTATTGATTTTTTCTTTAATAAGATGGGTGCTTCCTACGGCTGGATATTCCACTATATGCCAATCGGCCGCGATGTGGAAATTAGTCTTATGCCCACCCCAAAACAGAGACTCTGGATGTGGGAAAGAAGTTGGGAGATTGTAAAAAAGAAAGGGATAATGCTCGCTGACTTTTGGAACCACGGCACAGTCTCCCACGGTTGCATTGCTGGGGGGAGAGAAGGCGGCTATTTCCATATCAATTGGCACGGTGATGTCGCCCCTTGTGTCTTCTTCCCTTTTGCCGTTTCCAACATTAAAGAGATTTACGCCCGAGGGGGCAATCTTAACGATGCAATCCGAACACCATTCTTTGAAAGCGTAAGAAATTGGCAAAAGAGATATGGGTTCTTCTCTAAAGGAAATAAGATTGAGGATGGCGATTGGTTACGCCCTTGTCCAATAAGAGACCATTTTTTAGATGCCAAAAAAATTATAGAGAAGTATGGGGCAAGACCTATTGACTATGCACCGCATGAAATTTTGGAAGAAGAAAGTTATATTAAAGAGATGGTCAATTATGATAAGGAATTAGAAAGTCTTACTAAACCAATCTGGGAGAAAGTTTATATTAATCATTACAAAATTTTCCAAGATTCTCAAAAGTAAAACTCTTTATAATTATAAATAATTTGTCTTTATTGTAAAAGTGTGAATAATGGGAAAAGAAAATAAGAGACAGAATGGGAACTATTTATTGCCTTTATAAAGAGAAAAAGATAAAGAAAAAGTTGTGGATAAGTGGATTAAACGAAAGATATCCACATAATCCACACATAATCCACAAAAATTATCCAGATATTGACAAGGAAGAATTTATAACTATTATTAAATATGGCTAAAAAGGTTAAAAGAGAAGAAAAGAGAAAGGAATGGCGCCATCTACCTAACATCTCCTTCCAAAAGAAAAATTATCTCCTGCTCCTTTTAGCAATAGTAGTCATCATCACTGGTTTTATCGCCTTAGCAAAAGGTTCTATCACCTTAGCACCTTTACTTCTGGTCATTGGCTATTGTATCTTAGTACCTTTGGCAATTTTAATTAAATAAGAGAAGAATTTATGAAATTATACCATATCATTGAGGCCCAACAATTTAACCGTTCCCTCTTGGAAGAGATCTTTACTTGTGCCGAAGAGATGGAGGAGATTGCCAAAAAGGGAGGTTGTGAGATATTAAAAGGAAAATTGATGGCAACCCTCTTCTATGAACCTTCAACCCGTACCCGGCTTTCCTTTGAATCGGCGATGCGCCGGTTAGGGGGAGGGGTAATTTCCACCGAAGATGCTAAGGAGTTCTCCTCCGCTGCCAAGGGGGAATCCTTAGAGGATACAATAAGGGTAGTTGGTGGTTATGTTGATATCATCGTTCTGCGCCATTATGAGAGCGGCTCGGCAAAAAGGGCGGCCCAGGTCTCACCGGTGCCAATCATTAATGCCGGAGACGGACCAGGTCAGCATCCGACCCAAGCCCTTTTAGACCTCTGGACAATAAAGAAGGAGATTGGTCATTTGGACGGTTTAGCAATTGCGATGGTTGGTGATTTGGCGAACGGCCGCACGGTTCGCTCACTCTCCTACCTCCTGGCGAAGTATAAAGATGTGAAGATTTATTTCGTTGCCCCCGAGGTGGTGAGAATGCGTGATGATATTAAAGATTATCTCAAAAGGCATAAAGTCGTCTTTCGGGAGGAAGAGGACTTACTTAAAATTGCTCCCCAGGTTGATGTCATCTACGCCACCCGAATCCAAAAGGAGAGATTTGGTGAGAGGATTGAAGATTACGAGAAGGCAAAAGACCGCTACATTATTGACAATAAGCTTTTACAGGTAATGAAGAAGAAGGCGATAATTATGCATCCCCTGCCCCGGGTTTCGGAAATCCGACCTGAGGTTGACCGAGACAAAAGAGCCGCTTATTTCCGCCAAGCCCAAAACGGTCTCTACATTCGGATGGCGCTTCTGAAAATGGTCCTTACAAGTTAAAAATTGGAAGCCCTTTTAATTAAAAACGGTCGGGTTTTAGACCCCGCCAGTGATTTAGACCAAAAATTGGATATTTTAGTGGTCTGGGGGAAAATTAAAGAGATGGCACCAGAGATAAAAGTGGATGATAGTTTCCTTAAAGAAAGGATGATGGTGATTGATGCGACTAATAAAATTATCACTCCCGGTTTGATTGACGTCCATGTCCACGCCCGGGAGCCAGGAGAGGAATATAAAGAGACAATCCGGACTGTGTCCCGGGCCGCAGCCAGTGGTGGGTTCACTACCATCATCTGTGCTCCGAATACCATCCCCCCGATTGATAATCCTTGGAGGGTAAAAAGAATAATAGAAAGGGCAAGAAAGAAAAGTTTGGTAAATTTTTTCACCTACGCCTGCATTACAAAAGGGATGAAGGGGAAAAAGGTGGTCAATGTGGAAGGGATAAAGAGGGAAGGAGCGGTTGGTCTCACCGACGATGGCTTCCCCGTTAGGGATATAAAGGTGATGAAAGAAGCGGCAAAATTGGCAAAGGAGTTTAGCCTACCAATCTGTCCCCATTGCGAGGAGGTGAAAGGGCCCTTCCTTTTGGAAGCAAAACTTATTAAAAGATATATCCGATCCGTTTTAAGAAAAATCCCAACCCATTTCCATTTCTTTCACCTCAGTCTGAAAGAATCGGTTAGATTGGTGGCGGAGGCAAAAAGGGAAGGACTTCCGGTCTCCGCAGAAGCAACCCCCCATCACTTCACCCTTTCGGAGAGAGAGAAGATGGGGGAGAAAATTAACCCCAACTTCCTTATGAATCCCCCTCTCCGTTCCTTAGAAGATGTGGCAGCGATAAGAGAAGGTTTGCGGGAGAATGTGATTGATGTCATCGCCAGTGACCATGCCCCCCATACCAAAAAGGAAAAGAATTCCCAGCACCCCCCTCTGGGCGTGATCGGGCTTGAAACTACCTTAGGCCTTGTCTTAACCCATTTGGTCAAAAGTAAAATCCTTTCCTTAAAAGAGGCGATTAGGAAGATGACAATTAATCCGGCCGGGATTTTCGGAATTGAGGGGGGGAGATTAGGGATTGGTCTGCCAGCAGATATCACCATCATTGACCCGGATTGGGAATGGACGGTAAAACCGAACCTTTTTGAGTCAAAAGGAAGAAATTGCCCATTTGCGGGGTGGCGATTGTGGGGAAAGGCGGTAATGACAATTGTTCGGGGAGAGGTAATAATGAGCCGAATGGAGAAAATAAAAGGGCGCTTTATCCCCAAAGATCTTAAAAAATCCTAAGTTTCCCTTGGGTGTTTTTTAAGGGCTTAGTAAGCCTTTGGCTTGGAAACTGAAATAATCGGTTTCGTTGCGACCGATGATGATATGGTCTAAGATCCTAATTCCCACCAAACTTAACGCTTTATTTAACTCTTTGGTAATGGCTATATCTTCGGAGGAAGGATCAGGTTCCCCAGAAGGGTGGTTGTGGACCAAAATGACCGAAGATGCTTGCTTCTGGACCGCCTCTTTTAAAACCTCTACCTTGTCAACGATACTGGCATCCCGACTCCCCCTTGATAACTCCTGACAATCAAGGACTTTATTTCGGTTGTCTAATAATACGAGGTAGAAATACTCCTTTGGCGCATCTCTCAAATAAGGTCCGAGGAAGTTTTTAACAAACTTAATCGCGCCTCGGACATCTCTAATCTTCTCTTGGGCAAGTGCTTCTTCTCGGAAGAGCCTCTTCCCCAGTTCTAAGGCGGCTTTAATCTGCGTTGCCTTGGCGAAACCGATTCCGGGAATTTTTTGGAGTTCAGAAAGGGGGGCGTTATCAATTCCCCTTAGGGAATGGAAGCGGTTGAGGAGTTCTCGGGCTAAATCTTCTGCGGAGCGCCCCTCACTCCCGGTTCTTAGAATAATCGCCAAAAGTTTTCCTAAGGAGAGTTTTTCCGCCCCTTCTTTTAAGAGTAACTCCCTAGGTCTTTCCTCCTTCACCCACTCCTTTATCGGTTTATGAGAGTTATCGCTTTTAAGTACCTCTTTAATCTTCCTTTGCCAAAGGAGGCACTCCTCTTTCGTTTGCAAGCCCAACTTCTCAATGATCTCCTCTTTCATCTTTTCCGGCAGTTTCCCTTTCCGGAAGATGACCTTTCCCGCCCGATAGATGGGATAAAGCCTCCTCGCAGTTAAAAAAGAGAAGACCTCTTGTTGGTCGCGAAAGAACATTAGGAAATATAAATCACTTTTTTTGTAAGTCAAGGCGATAAAAAAAGATATGGGGAGAGGAGTGAGCGGACGGATGGCGAATTATTTTATAAGAAGTTTTATAAATTAAGTTAAGCCGAGATTTAGACTTCCGGTTAGACTATCAATTGGGTTTTCGGTTAAACTTATAATTAAACCTCTAATTAGATTTCCAATTATCCTTCTTATTACCCCTACTTTTATTCTTTCTTTTAGACCCTTAATTAGAATGTCAATTAAGCCCAAGTTTAGACCAGGGATTAAACCATCATTTAGGGCTTTTATTAGGCTCCCGATACCATCCCCTGTATGCTTCACCCCTTTTTATAATGGTAAAGCCCTCCTGTTTGATAAAGATTTTATGATTTAATGCCCTTTTTATTTAAGTACTACTTACCTGATAACACCTCCTCAATTTCTCTTCAAGGGTTGGGATTAGAACCCAATTTCTTACGGAACCCTTCTTCTCTATGACATCAAAAAAGGCAAAACCATTAATAATTAGTTTCTCCATAGTCCTCTATAATAAATAACGGAAATACCCCCCAATTTCTGACACCAAATTTTCCCCTTTTTTATAAGTCTTTGACTCTTCGCAACATATCTTTGCCAAAAGAATACCTCACCGGCCCTTTCCATTTTCCACATAATATCTCCGGGGACAAAGAAAATTGACTTTTTCTAAATTTTAAGGATAATCCTTTCTATGACGATAAACGAATTCCAAAATTTGATTAAAAGAATCTATTACCAAAAGGATAAGAAGAGGGGTATTGATGGTAGTTTCCGGTGGTTAGTGGAAGAGATTGGAGAATTAGCACGCTGTTTGAGGGCTAAGAAGAGGGATAAAGAAGAACTTAAAGAGGAGTTTGCCGATATCTTCGCCTGGCTCGTCTCCCTGGCTTCTTTATCCGGAATTAACTTAGAAGAGGCGGTAGAAAAGTATAAAAAAGGCTGTCCCAGATGCAAGAAGAGAAGGTGTGTCTGTTTTGAGGAATAAACTTGGGAGGGATTATGGTTTATCTTCTCTTATTTTTCTTCACCTTAGCGCCACCAACCAGTTTGTGCGTCTTTGATACCCCAAACGATGCTGGAAAGAGTATCACTATCTCTTGGCAGAAATTGGAAGAGGAGGTGAGTTGCTATGAAGTTTGGCGGAGAGGTGAAGGGGAGACCGATTTTCAACTTTGCGGTATCTTGCCCGCCACCGAATGCCAATTCGTTGATGATAAGGTTATAGACGGTAAGGTCTATTATTATAAGGTCGTAGCGGTTAAAGGAGAGGAAAGGGCAGAATCGGAAATTTCCAATCCGGTAAAATCTTCTCCCCAGTGGTTTGCCACCAATCGGATCAATGTTTTAGTTGGGGTTATCTTCTTTTCCGCACTCCTCTTGTATTTCATTTACCATGCCCGAAAAGGAAAGAAGTTATTCATCCGCCGGATTTCGGGTTTGGATGCGGTGGAGGAAGCGGTTGGTCGGGCAACGGAGATGGGAAAACCAATCCTTTATATTCCGGGTTTAGGGAGTATTGCCGATATCGCGACGATTGCTTCCCTAAATATCTTAGGGGAGGTGGCAAAGAAGACCGCCCAGTACGAGACGACCCTCTTGGTGCCCAATCGCGATCCGATTGTTTATACCGTTGCCTATGAGGTATGTAAGGAGGCTTACACCAATGTCGGTAGACCGGATGCCTTTAAGGGGGAGAATATCTTTTTTATTACTGATGCCCAATTCGCCTATGCCGCGGCGGTTGATGGGATTATGGTGCGAGAAAAACCGGCGACTAACTTCTTCATGGGGATGTTTTGGGCAGAATCTTTAATTTTAGCCGAAACGGGGGCAACGACCGGCGCGATTCAAATTGCCGGCACCGATGCCGTCCACCAACTTCCCTTCTTCATCACCGCCTGTGACTATACCTTAATCGGTGAAGAACTCTATGCCGCCTCCGCCTATCTCTCAAAAGAACCATTGTTGGTCGGTTCCCTAAAAGGGCAAGACTATGGGAAGTTGGTCATCCTCTTCCTCCTGCTCGTTGGCAGCTGCTTCCTTTTACTCTCCGCCCTGCCCCAATTCCGCTTCTTCCAAGTAATAATAAGATTCTTCTCAGTTTCTTAGGAGGTAATAAATGGCACGGACATTACCATTAGCCTTATGTTTCATAATGGGGGTCCTAATGGCTTGCCAGTTTTTTATCCCCCACCCTCTCTCCCAATCCTTTCTTGACTTGATTATCAAGTGGGTGAGGATAATCAGTGCCTTTGCCTTAGCCTTAGGGGTGAGAAGCGTCACTTTGAGACACTACGAGAGGATAAAACGGCGGAAAGGAGAATGGGGATTTTCGGTGGTGACGATCGTTTCGCTTCTTGCCACCGCTTTGATTGGACTCATCTGGGGAGTAGGGGCTAAGTCCTACCTTCGGCTCATTTTTTCCAACATCATGGTTCCCTTAGGGGCGACGATGTTTTCTATACTCGCCTTTTATATGGCTTCCGCGGCTTATCGGGCTTTCCGCGCCCGGACCAAGGAGGCGACCCTTCTTTTGATTGCCTCTTTCATTGTGATGCTCGGGATGGTGCCCATCGGCACCGCGATCTCTCCCAGGCTATCCGACTTGGCGGAATGGCTCCTTTCCGTTCCTAATATGGCGGCAAAGCGGGGGATTATGTTCGGCGTGGCATTGGGGGTGATTGCCACCTCCTTAAAGATCATCTTAGGAATTGAGAGAGGTTGGCTTGGAGGTAGGAGATGAGTTTTTGGGAAAAACTGGGGAAGATTGACCGCAAGATTATATTTTTGCTAATGGCGGTGGTCATTATTATCCCCCTCCTTTCGCCACTCAATCTGGTAGGGAAGGTTGGCCGGAGGACTCAGGAACTCTTCCGAGCAATTGATAACCTGCCCGAAAACTCTTACCTCTTAATCACCATTGATTTCGATCCCCAATCGATGCCGGAGTTATATCCAATGTATTTAGCAATTCTCAGGCATGCCTTTGCCAAAAATCTCCGGGTGATTGTTACTGGCCTTTGGGTGACCGGTGTCGGTTTGGGCGAAGACGGATTGAAGACGGTAGCCCCGGAATATAACAAGGTTTACGGGAGAGACTATGTCTTTTTAGGCTGGAAGCCGGGTATAACCGCCGTGGTCTTAGGAATGGGTAGAAGTATGAAAGAGACCTTTCCTACCGATTATTATGGGACTTCTTATGATTCCCTTCCTATATTTACCAAAGATATCACTTACCGGGATATTCCCTTTATGGTGAGTCTCTCCGCGGGAGTTCCGGGTTATGAGACTTGGATTGCTTATGCCCAATCAAGATTTGGGATTCGGATTGGTGCTGGGGTAACTGCGGTCTCCGCCGCGGATGCCTATCCCTATCTCCAATCCGGACAACTCACCGGCTTATTGGGCGGGATGAAGGCGGCTGCGGAATATGAGTTCTTAAACGAGAAGGCCGGTTTCACCAAAGCCTTTAAGCCCGCCTCCCAACTTATGGATTCCCAATCCTTAGCCCATCTGGTGATAATGATTTTGGTCATCATTGGTAATATCAGTTATTTTGCTCTAAGGAGGAAGCGATGATACCCCAAGAGATTTGGATTTGGGTTGGCGCCATATTAACCCTTTTCATCTTCTCCTTTCTTTACGGGGATAATCCTTTCTATCGCTTTGCCGAGCACCTTTATGTTGGGGTTTCGGTTGGTTATACGATTGCCATCACCTGGCATAACTTCTTTTATCCGGATTTAGTGGTTCCGCTTTTTAAGCAGGGCAATCTCTTTTATCTCATCCCCTTCCTCTTGGGTATTTTATACTTTTCCATCTTTTTCCCAAAGATCTCTTGGCTCATTCGGATACCGATGGGATTTGTTTTGGGTTATAGTTCCGGAGTGGCAATTCCGGCAATCTTACAGGCAAATATCATCAAGCAGATGCAGGGAACATTCCTCACCCCTGACCTCTTAAAGCGACCCGACCTTATCTTATGGGGAATTGTCTCCTTAATTGGGGTGGTGGCAACGGTTATTTACTTCTTCTTTTCTCGGGAACAGAAGGGGTTGACAAAGGGAATGGCCAATCTGGGAATCATCTTTCTGATGATTGGTTTTGGCGCCTCTTTCGGTTATACGGTTATGGCGCGGGTCTCTTTACTTTTGGGAAGGCTCCAATTTTTACTCCGGGATTGGCTTGGGGTAATCAAATAATCTCACTTTCCTTTCCCAGGGATAGAAAGGGGAATTCCCCGAGTGCAGAGAGGGCAGGAGTTGGGTTCGTAGTTAGGAATCTCTTTCCGATAGCAGGCAAAGAGAGGGAAAGGAAAATTTACCCCCGCACTCCGGTCAATGAAGACACCAATCCCGACAATCTGCACCTCATATTCTTTTAAAGCATTTATGGTCTCTTTAATGGAGGAGCCTGTCGTTAAGACATCGTCAACGACCAAAACCCTTTCCCCCTTCTTTATCTTAAATCCTTTACGAATTTTCCTTTGGCTGTTTTCCCTTTCGGCATAACAAAAACGAGCAGCGAGTTGGCGCGCTACTTCATAAGCAATCACTACCCCACCCGTGGTTGGTCCCACTACCAAACTAATTTCTTCCTTTTGGAAATTCTCTTTAAGGCGCCGGGCAAAGGTCTCTACCAGATTGGGATGTTGGAGAATTTTTGCCTTCTCAAAGTAAAATTCGGAATGGAGTCCGGAGGTTAGAAGAAAATGTCCCCTCTCTAATACTTCGTATTGATAGAGGATTTCTTCCAAATCTTCCCTCATGCGATCTCCTTTCTAATTAACTCAATCACTTCAATCGGGTCCGGAACCTGGAGGATGGGTCGACCGATCACCAAAAAGTCCGCACCCCTCTCCTTGGCTTCACCTGGGGTGAGAAATCTTTTCTGGTCATCTTTCGCCACGGAGGCGGTGGGCATTCTTATCCCCGGGCACATCACTAAAAAGTCCTTGCCGCATTCCCTTTTGATTTCGGAGATTTCAAAAGGGGAGGCGATCACCCCATCCAGACCCGCCTTTTTCGCCATCGTCGCTAAGTATAAGACCTTCTCTCGGAGATTGAAATTCCCCTTTATGCCGAAGGCATTTTTGCAGATCTCCTCATCCATACTGGTGAGAATCGTGACGCCGAAGAGGAGAGGACGGGTTTTTGTCCTTTCCTCTTCCCTTGCCACCACCTCCCTTGCCTTCCGCATCATCTCGTAACCTCCTAAGGTGTGTAAGTTAAAGATATCTACTTTCATCTTGACAAAATGGGCAGAGGCAGATTCCACGATGGAAGGGATGTCAAAGAGTTTTAAATCCAAAAAGACCTTTTCACCCTTACTCTTGATGAATTTGACGATTCTCGGCCCGGAGCGGAAATATAACTTATAGCCAACCTTATAGTAGTCAACCCAACCGGAAACCCTCTGCAAAACCTTGTTCACTTGGGTCGGTGTCTCTAAGTCTAAGGCTAAAACCAGTTTGGGTGTCATTTCATACCTCCAATTTATTGATTAAATCCTCTACCGCCCAAATCTCTTTTTCTTTTAAGTAACGCTTTATCCCTTCAATAATCTCTAAAGGGGTAAAAGGGTTTAATAAGTTTTGGCTCCCCACCTGAAAGAGGGAGGCACCAGTGATTAGATATTCTAAGGCATCAGAATAGTTGGTGATGCCCCCACAACCGATAATAGGGATGGAAACCACTTCTTTAACCTTTTGGATACAAAATAAGACGAAAGGTTTAAGAAAGGGACCGGATAAACCGCCGGTTTTCCCCCCGAGGCAGGGCTTAAAGGTTTCCGAAGAGATGACCAAGGCGGGGAGGGAATTGATTAAGGTGAGAGCGTCCACCCCCTCTTCGGCGCAAAGGTGGGCAAGGGCTAAAAGATCGGTAAGGCAAGGGGAGAGTTTGGCGATTAGGAGTTTCTTCGTCAGCCGGCGGGTCGCCCGGATTACCCGCTGGGCAGATTTTGGGGAGAGAGAAAAAAAGATACCTCCTTCTTTGACATTCGGGCAGGAGAGGTTCAATTCAAAACCATAAATTTCTGGCAAATCAAGAATCTTAACGAGGGTCTCAAATTCCTCAACCGAAGAGCCGGCGAGGTTAGCAATGATTTTGGTGGGGAGTTTTTTTAAGTTGGGTAGAATATTATTGACAAAATAGATTGCCCCGGGATTTTCCAAACCGATAGAATTGACGATTCCCCCTTTTACCTCCCAAATCCGGGGTGGGGGATTTCCTTCCCGGGGCGAAAGGGTTAATCCCTTAGTGATGAAGCCGCCCACCTTGCTTATCACGGAGGGGAAGTTCTCCCCCCAGCCGTAGGTGCCGGAGGCGACGAGACAGGGGTTAGAAAATTCATAATTACCAATCCGCACCCGGAGGTCAGGCTTCTTCATAAATCTATGGTATCCAAATCTAAAATTGGTCCGTCTCGGCAGAGATGGAAATAGCCGCCTCCTTTCTTTCTGATCGCGCAAGAAAGGCAGAGCCCAGTGCCGCAACCCATCCTCTCTTCTAAGAAGGCATAAATTTTATTCGGGATTGACTTTTTTAGTTCGGTATACATCCCCTTCGGTCCGGAGGCAAAGACGATTGCTTTTTCGTTGAGGCGGTTCTTAATCAAAAGGTCCGTAACCTTTCCTTTCTCACCGATTTCCCCGTTTTCGGTGGCAAGGAATATGTTTTCTATTCCGAGCCGGAGAAAATCATCGCGCATAATTACTTCCGAACCGGTTTTAGCACCGAAGAAAAGAAGAACCTTATTCCTTTTGACTAAGGTCTTGGCTAAAAAGAGGAGGGGAGCAATCCCAATCCCCCCGCCCACTAAAACGATCTCCTTATCCGAAACTTCGGGGGCGGGTTTTCCTAAAGGACCAAGAAGGGAGAGGAATTCCCCCTCTTTTACTTGTGAGAGGAGAGAAGTTCCTCTTCCCCTTATCCGGAAGACAATCCGCACTACGGGGCCGTCGGTGTCGGCAACGGCAAAGGGTCGTCTCAAGTAGGGGTCATAAGTTGTAGGGAAACGGAGGGAGATAAATTGTCCCGGAAGGGAATTTTTACCAATCTTGGTGGTGTCAAGATGAAGAGCAAAAATATCCGGGGCTAACGTCACCTTTTTTAATACCCGGCCGGATTCCAGATAGGTCATCTTCCAGATAAGATATTTTTACTCTCTTTTGCGTATTCGGTTTGGGGATACCTCCGGATGAGCGTTAAAAAGAGGCTATCGCCTTCGGGTTCTTTCAGAAGGAATTTTTTAATCCAGGCGTAAGCATATAAAGATTTTGGTGCCAAGGAATCTTCAGGATAAAGGGTAAACACCTTTTCGTATTCTCTTAATGCCCAATCCGGTTTTTCCAAGGATAGTAAGTATAGTTCGGCTCGGGCAAAATCCCGGGAAGCAGGGTTAAGACTATCATCCTCTTGGGCGAATTTTTCAATCAGTCTCTTCTTCTTTTCCGCCAGATAACCGAATTCGCTAGAACGGGAGAAGGAGATAGCGGTATCGTAGTAAATGAGGGCGCGGTTAAAGTCGCCGTTTTTCTCATAGTATTCACCAATGATAAAGTAACTTTCTGCCCCCTCCACTCCACCCCGGACTTCCGAAAGGAGGGCAAGAGCGGATCTCTCCTCGGGCAAGGAAAGGAAGATTTTCCCTTTTAAGAGATTTATTTTATTCTTCAACTCGGGATAGAGGGTTGAGATCGCCGTTAGGCGGTTGAGAAAATTTTTTAAACTCTCTTGCTGGGTTTCATAATTTAAGAGGCACTCTCCGATCTTTAATAAGATCTCCCCCTTCTTCCTCTTATCAGAAATTTCCTGGAAGTATTCTTCGTAATACCTTTTGCTTTCCCGATAGTCTGCTAATTGGAAGAGGGCTTGGGCTAAAAGGAGTTTAGCCGCTTTCCCTTCTTTAGTCTTGGGATAGGTGGCGATAAATACTTTTAAACTCTCCTTCACTAAGGAGAGTTCCCCCTTCTCTAATAAATAGGAAAGAATCGTAAATTTTATTTTCCGTTCCTCTTTCTTATCCTCTTCGGCTAAATTGCGAAGAAGAAAGATCCCCTCACTGAAATCTCCCCCTTTGAGATAGGCGAGGGCTTGATAAAATTTCGCCCGGGAAGATAATTTATGGCGGGGATAGAGGGAGACAAAGAGTTGGAGTCGTTCCTTTGCCTTCTCGTATTCTGAGAGATGGTAATGGCAGAGGGAAGCCAAGAAGAGTGCCTCCGGAGCGTAACGACTTTTTGGATATTTTTTAATCATTAAGAGCGACTTCTCCTTTGCTTTAATAAAATTTTCTCTTGCCTGGGTGGGATTTGTCTCCAAGATACTTTCTCCTTTTTTGAAATAAGAGCGGGCATTGTAGAAGAGGTTGAAATAGGCACAGTTTAAGGGGAAAAAGAGGAGGAAGAAGGAAAATCTTTTCCGAAAGAGAAGCATATTTTATTATATGCCCGAAAAGATTTCCGTCAACAACTTTAAGGATTGACTTTTCTCCAAAATTGTTTATAATAGATTTCCTTGACATTTTTGGTTTTTGCGATAAGATTGAAGGATAATATTTATGGCGAGAATTTTAGGTGTTGATTTAGAAGATAATAAGAAGGTCCTTTATGCGCTACCGAAAATTTACGGCATCGGTCTGAGCAATGCCTTAAAGATTTTGACCGATGTCGGGGTCTCTCCGGAGAAGAAGGTGAAGGAACTTTCCGATGACGAATTGACTAGGATAAGGAAGGAGATTGAAGCAAATTATAAAGTAGAAGGGGCCTTGCGGGCGGAGGTGAGTGGTAATATAAAAAGGCTGATAGAGATTGGTTCCTACCGGGGTTTAAGACATCAGCGGGGGTTACCGGTAAGGGGGCAAAGGACGCGGACCAATGCCCGAACGAGAAAGGGCCCCAGGAAGACGAGTGGGGTGATTAAGGCAAAGGGAGGACAAAGTGGCAAAGGTCAAAAGTAAGAAGAAGGCACCGGTTTTAGCCGTGGCGCATATTCAATGTACCTTCAATAATACAATTGTCTCCATCACCACTCCTCAAGGTGATACCCTCTGTTGGTCCTCTTCGGGACGAGTTGGGTTCAAAGGAACAAAAAAGGGAACCCCTTTTGCCGCGCAGCAGGCGGGGGAGCAGGCTGGAAGAGAGGCATTCGCCATGGGGGTGAGGAAGGTAGAGGTTTTAATTAAAGGACCAGGAAGGGGAAGGGAAGCGGCGATTCGGGCTTTACAGAATGCCGGGCTTTCTATCGTCTCCATCCAAGATGTGACACCAATTCCTCATAACGGATGTCGCCCTCCCAGGAGAAGGCGGGTCTAATGGCGAGAGATACTGGACCAAGATGTAAAAAATGCTTACTGATTGGGGAGAAACTTCTATTAAAGGGTGAACGCTGCCTTTCCGACCGGTGTCCCCTTCACAAGTGGAAAGCGGGAGAAGGAGAGAGGAAGAAGGTATCGGTCTATTCTGTCCAGTTAAGGGAGAAGCAGAAGGCGAAGTGGATCTACGGGATTATGGAGCGGCAATTTCGCAGGTATTTTGCCCAGGCCGAGACGCGGGATAATCCGGGGGCTGCTTTAATCTCTCTCTTAGAGCGGCGTCTGGATAATGTGGTCTATCGTCTGGGATTTGCCCTTTCGCGGCCTCAGGCGCGCCAGTTTGTTCGGCACGGAGCGATTCGGGTTAATAATAAAAAGGTGGATATCCCCTCCTATCAGGTAAAAGTTGGCGACGAGATCTCGGTCTCGGAAAAGGCAAAGGAGAGGATAAGAAATCTGGCAGCGGGTCGGGAACTGACTGTGGATTGGCTCACCCTTGATAAAGAAAATCTGAAAGGGATTGTGCGCCGTCTCCCGACCGAAGAAGACGTGAAAGATGTGGGGATAAATCCCAAATTAATCGTTGAGTTCTATTCAAAATGAAACTAAAACCATTTATTTTGCCAGAAAAGATTGAAGTAGAAGAGAGGAGAGATAACTACTTCGCCCGGTTTTCTATCACTCCCTTTGAAAAGGGCTGGGGGCAGACGATTGGCAATAGTTTGAGGCGAGCGTTGCTCTCTTCGGTCCAAGGAGCCGCAATCACCCAGGTTCGGATCTCCGATGTTGACCATGAGTTTTCCGCGATTCCGGATGTGTTGGAGGATGTGCCTCAGATAATTTTGAATATAAAGAAGATTAGACTCCGGTTAAATTCGGAGGTGGCAAAGTTTTGCTACCTTCACGCCCGAGGCAAGGGAACATTCCGGGCAAAAGATATGACAATTCCGCCAGAAATAATTATCGTCAACCCCGAACAGGAGATTTTGACGATTACCGACGAAAAGGGGAGAGTGGATATTGAGATGAAGGTGGAGAATGGTCGGGGCTATGTCCCTCAGGAAAGGTTAAAGAAGAAGGAGCCGAATGTGCCGTTAGGCACAATCTTTTTGGATGCCTTCTTTTCTCCGGTGAAGCGAGTGGCTTTCACCGTGGAGAATACTCGGGTTTTAGACCGGGCGGATTTTGAAAAACTCATTTTGGAGGTGGAAACCGACGGCACGGTCTTTCCTGAGGAGGCGATCATCCAAGCGGCGGCAATCGTTAAGAATCATATGGAAGCGATTATCCCTCAAGATAAGTACCCCCAGTTTGAGACCCAAGAAAAATACGATCGGGAGAAAGAGAAGTTAAAAGAACTCCTTCCCAAAGACATCCAAGAGTTAGGTCTTTCCTCCCGCGCCCTAAATGCCTTGAAGAAAGGGAGGTATAAAAGCACCCACGAGAAGGTGAACATTAATACGGTGGGCGAACTCTTGCAGTTGACAGAAAGAGATATTTTAGATATTGAAAATGTAGGAGAAAAGACCTTAGAGGAGATAAAGAAGGCATTGGAAGGTTGGGGACTTTCCTTGGGTATGAAGATAGAGGAGACGGGGATCTATGAGGCACGGGAAGGCGGTTAAAAAGTTAGGGAGAAAGAAGGAACACCGAAAAGCGCTCTTAAGAAATCTTCTCCGCGCCCTCCTCACTCACAGCCGGATCAAAACTACTTTGAGAAAAGCAAAGGAGGTGAAGAAATTGGCGGATAAGATAATCGCCTTCGCCCGAGAGGATAACTTAAAAAATCGGAGGCGGGCGCAGCAAATACTTATGGATAAGAAATTGGTGAAAAAACTTTTTTTAGAATACGCCCCCCTGATGAGGGAGAGGACGGGAGGTTACTGCCGACTTTACCGTTCGGGTTTTCGGGTGGGAGACAATGCGGAGATGGCGATCTTAGAGTTAGTTGCCAAACCGGAAAAGAAGTGAAAGAGGGACTATGTTGCGCACGGTCTTGAAATCTAAGATTCATCGCATTAGAGTGACCGATAAAAACCTTTATTATGAGGGTAGTTTGACGATAGATGAGGAGATCTTAAAAAAGGCGGATATCTTAGAAGGGGAGATGGTTCAGGTCGTAAATATTACCAATGGGGAGCGTTTTGAGACCTATTTAATGAAAGGGAGAAAAGGTTCCGGAGAATGTATTTTGAATGGGGGAACTGCCCGTTTGGGTGAGGTGGGGGATGAATTAATCATTCTCTCCTTCGCCTTGATGGATACTACCCAGGCGAGGAGTTTTATCCCCAAAAAGGTTTTTTTGGATGAGAAGAATCAAATTCTGCCAACAAATAATACTTTTAAGGCCGATTAAAAATTAAATGACCGCCCTCATCTTAGCGGCCGGCAAAAGTAAGCGGATCAATCTTACCCTTTCCCAAGAGAAGAAGAGAAAATTCCTCTCTTGGTTAAAAAGCCATTTCCCTAATTGTTCTCTTCCGGAGGATAATTTTTTCCCCAAGGTGCTTCTCCCCTTAGGGGAGGAACCTTTAATCAGCCACATCATCAACCGAGCCAAAGAGATCGGAAGCGAACGGATCATTGTGGTAATTAACCCGGAATTTGATGTGGTGAGGGAGGTGGTGGTGCGAAGAGTAACCTCTCCTCCTTTGGTGGAATTTGTCTATCAGGAAAAGCCCTTAGGGACCGCAGATGCGGTGAAGAGATGTGCGGAGAAAGTAGAGAAGGGGGAAGTTTTAATTCTCTGTGGCGATACCCCTCTCTTGAAATCGGGGACCTTAAAGAGCCTCCACCAAATTTTTAAAACCAAGGGTTGCGACTTAGTTCTACTCAGCGCCTTTTTGCCCAATCCTTATGGCTACGGACGTATCGTCCGTTCCGGCTCGGTAATTAAAATTGTTGAGGAGCGCGATGCGGATGAAGAGACAAAAAAGATCGGTGAGGTCAATGCCGGGGTATATCTCTTTAAAGCCTCTTCCCTTTTTCCCCTCCTCAGCGAAATTCAACCTTCTGGTTACCCACCCGAATATTATTTGACCGATACCGTCTCTCTCCTGCAAAAAAAGGGAGGGCGGATTGAAATTTTTACTACTCCCGACCCCACTGAGATCCTAGGGGTGAATACCGAAAAAGACTACGAATTGGTGAGAGATTTATGGCAATCAGGAAGGCGCCATTAAAGAATTGAAGAGATACATTTTCATCCCTTTCTTGATTCTCTTTCTCGTTCTCCTCGGAAAAATTCTCTTCTTTAAGAAGAAAGAGAAGAAAGTTAGCAGGAGTTATTCGGAGATAAAGGTTGAGATTATAAACTGCTCTGGTCGGTACGAAATCGGGAAAGAGATTTTAGAAGACCTGCGCCAAAGAGGTTTTAATGTTTACGATGTCGTCTTTGACCAAGATACCCTTTCCGAAAGTTGGGTGGTGGAGAGAAGCGATGAGCAAGGAGAGAATGCTTTAATTTTGGCTAAGGAGATTGCGAGGAGAAAAAAGGTTGGGATTTTCCGAAAAGAGATTTTAATTATGCCCAAGATTAAAAAGGAGATCAACCGGAACCTCTTTATTGATGTTTCGCTCATTTTGGGCAAGGATTATAAAATTTTCTTCCCAAAAGTATTTTCGGAAAAGAGGTAATGATGCTTTCCGGAGAGGGGTTGGTTGATAAGATTATCAGTATCTTGATTGAAAAGAAAGGGGAGGATATTTTAGCCTTAAATCTGAAGCGTCTCTCGCCGATTACCGATTACTTCGTTATCGCTACTGCCAACTCCTCGGTTCACGCCCGATTCTTAGCGGATACCATCTTAGAACGTTTGAAGAAAGAAGGGGAGTTGCCCCATCATATTGAAGGTTATAATCAAGCCCAGTGGATTCTTTTGGATTATATTGACTGCGTCATCCATATCTTTTTAAAAGAGGTGAGGGAATTTTATGGTTTGGAAAGGTTGTGGGGTGATGCCCCGAGGTACGAAAAGATATGATTAAGGAAAAGATTCACAAGGCTCTTCTTGAGATCATTGGG
Organism: candidate division WOR-3 bacterium; assembly: GCA_039801905.1. NCBI lineage: Bacteria > Pseudomonadati > Caldifarciminota > Caldifarciminota bacterium. The sequence continues at coordinate 43,571 of JBDRVQ010000003.1, forward strand.
GAAATACCCGCTGGGCACGAGATAGAGCGAATTAAAGGTGGGAAATGGGGAGATTTCTCCTCTAATATCGGTTTTCTCCTAAGAAAGAGGGGTGATTCCCTCTTAATAAAGAAGCTCTCCGAAGCGTTACCAAAAGATAAGGACTTTCAAGAGGTGAAGTTAGAAAAGGGGTATTTTAACTTTCGGCTGAGCGATGAATTTTTAAGAAAAGGTTTGCAAGAAGCACAGGCGGCTGATTTTGGACGGGGGAGTTGGGGTGGAGGGAGGAAGATCCTGTTAGAGTTCATCTCTGCCAATCCTACAGGCCCGCTTTCGGTTGTTCAGGCGCGGGCGGGTGCTTTGGGTCAGGCATTATCTAATCTCCTTCGTTATTCCGGATTTGAGGTGAAGACCGAATACTATGTCAATGATTCCGGAACGCAGGTTGAGTTGCTCCTTAAATCCTTAGAGGAGAGGATTAAGGAGTTAAAAGGGGGGAAAGCGGAAATCCCTCCGGGCGGCTACTTTGGAGAATATGTGAAAGAGATTGCCGCTGAGATTTTAGAAAAGGGAATCGAGGAGAAGAGGGAGTATGTAATTGATAGGATCTTAAATCAACAGAAGGCATCCCTTTCCGCTTTTAAGATCCATTTTGACTACTGGGTGCGAGAGAGTTCCCTCCGGCCTCGGGTGAAAGAGATAGTCAATGAGTTACAAAAGAAAGGTTTTGTTCAAGAGAAGGAAGGTGCCTTATTCTTTAAGGCGCGCCTCTTTGGTGATACCGAAGATCGTGTTTTAATCACCAAAGACGGGCGCCCAACCTATTTTGCCACAGATTTGGCATACCACAAGGATAAGTTTGAAAGGGGGTTTTCCCTCTTGGTGAATATCTGGGGACCAGACCATCACGGCTATATCCCAAGGATGAAGGCGGGGATTGAAGCCTTAGGTTACGACCCCAACCGTTTAGTGATTATCATTGCCCAGCAGGTCTCTTTATTAGGAGAGGAAAAGATTTTGAAGATGTCCAAACGGGAAGGGAGGATTATCACTTTGGATGAAGTGCGGGAGGAGATTGGGACAGACACCCTGAAATTTTATCTCCTGATGCGGAAGTCATCGCAGGGAATTCAATTCGATTTAGAACAGGCGAAGAAAGAAACAGAGGATAATCCGGTCTATTATGTCCAATACGCCCACGCCCGTCTTAATAGCATCTTAAAATTTGCCGCCGAGAAAGGCTTTCCAACAGAAAGTTACCTAAAAGACCCACCTTTTGGCCTTTTGGGGGCAAAGGAACGAGAATTGATGATCGGTATCCTTTCCTTCCCGGATGTGGTGAAGATGGCGGCGGAGGCTTTTGAGCCCCATATCTTAACATACTACCTTATTGAATTGGCTGAAGTTTTTCATAACTTTTACGAGAAGGAAAGGGTGGTTAGTGAAAATAGGGAGTTAACCAGGGCAAGATTATTTCTTAGTTTTCTTTATAAAAAGATTCTCAAGGAAGGTCTCAACCTCCTTGGGATAGAAGCCAAAGAAAAGATGTGAGGAGGGAACTTGAATCTATCGGTCTTATTGAGAGAAGATAGAATAAAACTCTCTTTGGAGAGTAAAAAGAAGCCGGAGGTTTTACGGGAATTGGCTAGCCTCATCACGAAAGGGGAAGAACTGGATGCCCTCTTAGAGACCTTATTGAAAAGGGAGGAGTTAGGTTCCACCGGAATTGGTAAAGGGATTGCCATTCCTCACTGCCGCTCCCTTCTCGTCCAAAAATTGGAAGTGGCTTGCGGCTATTCGGAGAAAGGAATTGATTTTGATGCCCTTGACGGAAAACCGGTCCGGCTTTTCTTTTTGGTGGTCGCCCCGCCGCAGGATATCGGCAACCAATATTTGCTCACCTTGGGGAGAGTGGCGATGATCTGTCAGGAGTTGACTAAAAAAAGGAAATTGATAATCCCCAAGACCCCAGAAGAATTTATCCGGATGATTAAGGAGATTGAGGAGAAATTAAAATGAATAAGGCATTAGAACTTTTGCGCGCCTTGGAAGAGTTTGATATTCTCATAAAGGACCTTCAGCGACCAGATTACAAAAAGTTGGGATTTCGACTGAAGAAGAATGTCCTTGATTTCTTAAAATCGGTGGAAGAAGAGAAGGAGCGGATCAGAAAGAAGATAGATAAGAAGCTTTTATCCGAATACGATCAGATTAAGAATCGGTATGGAGAGCGGGTTGTGGTGCAGGTGATTAAGGAGTACTGTGGGGGGTGTTATGTGAGGTTGCCTTCGGAGATCGTCTGCCGTTGCCAGCGAGAAGTCCTTACTTGCCCCCACTGTGGAAGATTTCTTTATCGGGTGAAATAGACTAAATCGCTAACCGAATATGAAAGAACGGAAAAAGAGAGTTGCAAATTTAATCAAGGAGACGGTTACGGAGATAATCCAAAGGGAAATCCGAGATCCGAAGTTAGGTTTCTTAACGATAACCGGGGTGGAGTTGGGAAGTGATTTCAAGAAGGCGAAGTTCTTCTTTTCGGTCTTGGGAGATGAGAAAGTAGCAGAGACGACCCTTTCGGTTCTTAGGAAGGCGAAGGGTTTTATTCGCCACCAACTGGCGCAGAGGATTTCTCTAAAATTTGTCCCGGAATTGGATTTTGAAATTGACCGCTGGGCTTTAGAGGAGAGGCGAGTGGCGGAGATTCTTAAAGATTTAAAAAGGGAGGAATGAGCCAATCCTCGGCTGACGGGATTCTTTTGGTGAATAAACCGCGGGGTCTCTCTTCTTACGATGTGATCCGGGAGATAAAAAAAGTTGCTACCTTTAAGAAGATTGGGCATGCCGGAACTCTTGACCCAATCGCCACCGGTCTTTTAATCATCCTTTTCAATAATGCCACGAAAATTTTCTCCATCATAAATTCTTATCCCAAGGTTTATCGGGCAAAGATAAGACTGGGGTTAATTACCGACACCGATGATTTGACCGGCAAAATTTTGGAAGAAAGGGAAGTAAAAAGATACGAGAAAGAGGAGGTTTTAAAAATCTTAGAGAGGTATCAAGGGGAAATTGCACAAGTCCCCCCAGTCTTTTCGGCTTTGAAAGAGAAAGGAGTTCCCAAGTATCTTAAAGCAAGAAGGGGGGAGGAGGTCTCTTTAAGACCGAGGAAGGTGAAAATTTTTTGGCTCGAACTCCTCTCTCTGGAGAAAGACTCTTTGGAGATCCGGGCGGAAGTGGGCAAAGGGGTTTATCTCCGTTCTTTAGCGCGAGACATTGGTAAAGATTTAGGTTGTGGCGGAACCCTCCAAGAGTTGACGCGGGAGCGGATCGGCAAGTTTCATTTAGAAGATGCCCTCTCCTTACCCATCACCTCAGAGGAGATAATAAAAAAAAATCTCCGCCCCCTCTCCGAAGCCCTCTATCCCTTTCCCGAAATCACCTTGGATGATAAAGGGGTAAAGAATTTATTGTTAGGGAAGAAAGTGCGATTTGACCTTCTCGTTCCTGATGATTACCTAAAAGTCTTTTCCGAAAGGCGAGATACTTTAATTTTAGCAAAAAGGGAAGGCACTTTTCTTAAACCGGTTAGGATTCTGTATGCGAATTCTGAGAACAAAGGATGAGAAGATAAGGAAAGCGAGTATCACCATTGGCACATTTGACGGCCTTCATCTGGGTCATCAGGCCATTCTTAATCGGACGAAAGAAGAAGGTAAGAAACTATCTTTGCCGGTTGGTGTTCTAACCTTTGAACCACCCCCCTATACCTTTTTTCATAAGGAGTTTCCGTTCCTTCTCACGCCTCTTTCCGAAAAATTATCCCTTCTGGCAGAAATGGGAATGGACTTCGTTTTGATCATTGATTTTGACGAAAGAATCGCAAACCTCTCTCCGGAGGATTTCTTAAATGAGATAAAGGAAGAGCTCTCCCCCCGGGTTTTAACGGTTGGCTCCGATTTCCGTTTCGGAAGAGAACGGAAGGGTGACATTAGATTTCTGCAAAGGGTAAGAGAGAAGTGCGGTTTCCAGTTGGTGGTGGTGGAATTGATTAAGAAGTCAGGGATATTGGTAAAGAGCACGACGATCCGCGAGAAGTTGCTTTTGGGCAATATGAAGTTAGTTAATCTCCTTTTGGGCAGAAGATATGCCCTTTTCTGCCGAGTCGTTAAGGGTACGGGTCGGGGGAGAGAGATTGGTTTTCCAACCTTAAATCTCCAACCTTTAGAGCCGAACAAACTTTTACCGATTGATGGGGTTTATGCAGTCTATTTCTATCCGGAGATCTCTTCCCGAAACTTTTATCAAGGGGTTATGAATATCGGAACAAGACCAACCTTTGAAGGAAGAGAGAGACAGATTGAGGTTCATCTCATTGGGAAAGAGAAGTTAACTTTCCAACCGCAGGAGGTGAAGGTGGAGATCTGCCAAAGGATTCGTCCGGAGAAGAAGTTTTCTACCATTGAAGAGTTGAGAGAGGAGATCAAGAAAGATATCCAAAATGCGGAGCGAATTTTAAGAGAAGGAAAAGAAGGGATAAAAATTTGATTTTATTTTAAATCTTTAAGCACTTTTAAGAGTTCGGCAATCTCTTCTTCTTCGTTGTAGAAATGGGGCGAGACCCGAATGTAGCCTTCTCTCAGAGAGAGGACAAAGCCCCTTTCAGTTAAGAAGGCAAAAAGAGATTCACTCGGTATCTCTCTTTTTCGGAAGGCAACGATACCACTCCCCAAACCACGGGGCAAAACTTCAAATCCCATCTCCTTTAACTGGGTGGTGAGATATTCCGTGAGGGATAACAGATATCTTTCAATATTTTTTATCCCAACTTCGGTTAGGAGTTTAAGGTTTTCTCTTAAGCCGACGATCCCTAAATAATTCTTTGTCCCTTCTTCGTACCGGGCGGCACTTTTCTTCAATTCCTTAGGGGTGAAGATTTGGTGGAAATCGGACCAGAGGCAACTGAGCCAACCTAAATGGTTTGGTTTTAATTTAGGTAAAATTTCCTTCTTAATGTAAAAGATTCCTATCCCCTGGGGTGGCAACAACCACTTTCCGGCACCCGCCGTCAAAAAGTCAATATCCAATTCTTGGAGATTTAAACTCAGAGCCCCTAACCCCTGAATGGCATCAATCAAAAGGTAAGAGCCTTTTTCCCGGCAGATTTGAGAGATCGCCTTCAGGTCTAAAGAATAACCTGTTAGGAAGTGGACCCAGTCCAGGGAGACGAGTTTTGTCTTGCTATTTATTTCCCGTGCTAATTGTTCCACCACTTCGCCCTTTAGGATGCGAACAAACTTTTTTTCAACTTGGGGTAAAGAGGAGAGGAAAGGGTAAAGGTTGGCGGGAAAATTGTCGGCGGCGATAATCACATTCTCATCCGGTTGGAATTCTAAGAGGTTAAGAACCGTGGTAATCCCTTCGCTCGTATTCCGGAGAAAGCAGATCTCTTCTGGTTGACAGGAGAGCAATTGGGCAACCAACGCTCTGGTCTCTTCTGACAGACGCTCAAAATCCTCCCAGGGAATATTTCCTTCTTCGGTGTAGCGCCCCAAAAAATCCTCAATCGCCTTCTTTGTTCGCAAAGGCATGGGTGAAGAACCCGCCGCATTGAGATAAATAAATTTCTTTAAGACAGGAAATTCCGCTCGGCAGGAAAGAAATCTTTCTTCCGGAGACATCTTCCATTTTATATCTTTTCCTATCGGAGTCAATAGTCCGGTGCAAGGTTCTACCAGTTCACCCTGATTGAAATCCGCGTTAGGCTTCGGTTCATTGCTTATTTTCAAGGGTTTACTTTTTCGGACGGCTGACGAATATTTTTAAGATAGAGTTTTCCTACTTTTGGGGTAGTCAAGATGTCCAAATTTTCAGATGTCTCATCCCAGATACGGGTTTTTGGAGGTTATCCCCCCGACCGTCTGCCCGAGAGCCTTTGGGAAGGGTTAAAAAGGGAAAATTCCGGATAGGGAATATCCCCAAAGGAAGTTCACCACTGACTCCGAAAAAGGGGATGGGAGAAGGGAGAAGAGAAAATTGGGAAAAAGAGAGGGAAAACCTTCCGAAAATTCCTTCCCTTCTCCTTTCATCTTAAATTCCCAATTACCTTGCGGAAGACCTACCGTCAAAATTAAAAGTTTTTATTTTCTTTAAAAAGACCGCAAGAGTTTGCTAAGACTTTTGGCAGCCCATTAGAAGATAATCTCTTTACTTATAAAAAATTTTTGCTAAAATAAAAAACTTAAAGAAGCCGGTCTCAGCCGGTGGTATTTGGAGGAGAAATGAAACTTAATTTTAAGCCGGGCGATATTGTGCGCGTTCATACGAAATACCGAGAAATAGAAAGAGATAAGGAAAAGGGGAAGGAGGAGGTCAGGGAAAGGACGCAAGTCTTTGAAGGAGTTGTTTTAAAGATTAAAGGGGAAGGTGAATCTAAGACCTTTACTGTGCGGCGGGTCTCCCGAGGGATTGGGATTGAGAGGATCTTTTTCCTTTCCTCCCCCCTTCTTTTGAAAGTGGAGGTGAAGAAAAGAGGAAAGGTGCGACGGGCAAAGCTCTATTACTTACGAGAGAAGAAGGGAAAGGCGGGAAAGATAAAAAGCGAAGAGGTCGTTCTTTCCCAGCCCGCAGAAGTTAAGGGAGAAGGTGAAAAGAAAGAAGGGTAAATTGCTGGCCGGGGTTGATGAAGTCGGGAGAGGACCGCTGGCGGGTCCGGTGGTTGCCTGCGCCTTGATCTTAAAGCCGAAGGCAAGAATAAGAGGGGTGAAAGATTCTAAAAAACTCTCCGCCCGAGAGCGGGCGCGACTTTATCCCATCATTAAAAAGAATGCCTTAGCAATTGGGATCGGTAAGGTGAGTGAGAAGTTAATTGACCGACTGAATATCAGAGAGGCAACCCTTTTGGCGATGAAAAGAGCGCTCTCAAAACTTAAAATAAGACCCGATTTGGTGATTGTGGATGGTGATTCCTGCCCCAAGATGGATTTGCCAATTTTCCCTTTCCCCAAGGCGGATGAGAATGTCCTCCCTTGTGCCTGTGCCAGTATCATCGCTAAAGTAGAAAGGGATAGAATAATGGAGCGCTACGATAAAGTCTATCCGGAATACCAATTTGCTCGCCATAAAGGATACCCAACCAAGAAGCATAAAGAGATGCTCAAACGCTACGGACCATCGCCCATTCACCGCTTAACCTTTGCTCCGGTGAGGGAGGCGATGCGGAGATGAAGATTCCCTTCTTTTTCCGGAAGGCGCTTTCCAAAAGAGGAGAGGGAAAGAAGGGGGAGGAGAGGGCAAAGAAGTTTTTGGAAGATAGGGGATACAAAATCCTTTTCCAAAATTACCGAACGCGCTGCGGCGAGATTGACTTAATCTGTGAAGAAGGGGAGACGCTCGTCTTTGTAGAGGTAAGGCAGAAAAGAGGGGGTAAGTTTGGAACACCAATTGAGAGTATTGACCAGAGAAAGATAGAAAAGATTAAGAAGACAGCGGAGATTTTCCTTTCGGAAAAAGGGATTTTTAATAGGGAGATAAGATTTGACTTCTTGGCGATTAGTGGGAAAAAGATAGAGTTGATTACCGATGCTTTCTAAGGTTTTTTCTGCTGGGATTTTGGGGATTGATGCCTACCAAGTGGAGGTGGAGACCGATCTGGCGATGGGCATTCCTTCCTTTACCATCGTTGGTCTCCCAGATCCCGCGGTGAAGGAATCCCAACATCGGGTAACGACCGCCATTCGGAATTCGGGTTTCCCTTTCCCTTTAAGGAAAATTACGGTCAATTTAGCGCCCGCGGACATTAAAAAAGAAGGGGCTTCTTTTGACTTACCAATCGCCTGTGGTATCCTCTCCGCCTTTAATATCATCCGAGGAACTTCCCTTTCCAATTTTCTTTTGGCGGGGGAATTGGCTCTAGATGGTCGGCTCCGACCAATCCGGGGCGCAATCTGTCTTGCCACTCTCTGCCGGGAGAAGGAATTTCAAGGTTTTATCCTGCCTAAGGATAATGCCCGAGAAGCGGCATTAGCTACAAACCTTCCAGTATTTCCTGCGGAGAATTTGCAGCAGGTTGTTCTTTTCTTAAATGGAGAGGAGACGATGGAACCAATTAGGGTTGAGAAAGAAAAGATTTTTGAGGAGGCGCAGGATTATTATGTTGACTTTTCCGATGTGAAAGGGCAAGAGCATGCGAAGAGGGCGTTGGAGATAGCCGCGGCAGGTGGTCATAATGTTTTGATGTTAGGACCACCCGGGACCGGAAAGACGATGCTCGCCCGGAGGATGCCAACCATCTTGCCTCCTTTGGAATGGGAAGAGGCATTGGAGACGACAAAGATCTATTCGGTTCATGGCAGTTTAGAACCGGGTCAGGCGATTGTTGCTACCCGACCCTTCCGCTCTCCCCATCATACCTCTTCTGAGGCGGGAATGATTGGCGGTGGTGTCTTTCCTAAACCGGGGGAGGTATCATTAGCCCATAACGGGGTGCTCTTTTTAGACGAATTGCCGGAGTTCCACCGGGATGTCTTAGAGTCTTTGAGGCAACCCTTAGAGGATGGTTTCGTAGTCATCGGCCGAGCGAAGATGAGCATCACCTATCCGGCCCGTTTTCTCCTCTTGGCTTCTATGAATCCCTGTCCCTGTGGTTATTTTTCTGACCCGCTGCGGGAATGCACCTGCACCCCTTATCAGATCGCCCGCTATCGCAAAAAGATTTCCGGTCCTCTTTTAGACCGATTTGATATCCATATCCAGGTTCCTTCCTTGAAGTTTGAAGAGATTGTGAAAAAGGAATCCGGAGAGTCTTCCGCCTCCATTCGGGAAAGGGTGATTAAAGCCAGGAAGAGACAGGTTGAGCGGTTTCAAAAGCTAAGAAGGAAGAAAAGAATTTTTGCCAATTCCCAGATGGAGACAAACGAGATAAGACGTTTCTGCCCAGTGGGCAGGGAATCGGAGAATCTATTAAGGAACGCCATTGAGAAGTTTGGCCTTTCCGCCCGGGCATACGACCGGATCTTAAAAGTTGCCCGGACGATTGCCGATTTGGCGGAGGAGGAAGAGATAAAACCAATTCACATTGCGGAGGCGATACAGTATCGGAGTTTTGATCGGTCTAATTGGTAAGTTATTTTTCAAACTAAACTCCAAATCTTAAAAAGATTGTTTTAATCTGTTAAATTGCTTTAAGTTATTGAAAATGAGAAACTTAAAACATTTTTTTCTTCTCCTTGGGTGATTATTGTTAATGTTTGGGTCACTAATCAGTTTGATCCCGTCTGCTGAAAATGCGAACTTGACTTTATCTTTTCTCCGATTATAATATCCTATATAGATTCTATGCTAAATGAGAAGATTAAAGAGATAATTGATGAAGTCTGTCAAACCTTTGGGCTCTTGCTTTACGATTTAGAGTACGATATGAAGACATTAAGGGTCTATATTGATACTTTAGATAAAAAGGATACCGTGACGATCGAGACCTGTGCCCGCTTCTCCGAAGCCCTCTCTTTAAGATTGGACCTTTTAGACTTAATTGACCATCCTTATACCTTGGAAGTCTCCTCCCCGGGCGTGGAGAGAAAATTGAAGGAGCCGTGGCATTTTAAGGCGGTTTTAGGGAGACGGGTCCAGATTATCTTCTCCCGGGAAGGGAAGACAGAGTTCCTGGTTGGTGAACTGCTGACGGCGGATGAGGAGAAGATTGGGGTATTGGACGAGAGGAATCGGAAATTGGAGATAAAATACTCGGATATTAAGACTGCCCAATTAAAGGTTTCCTCAAAGGAGTTATTCCAGGGGAGAGAAGATGAGTAAGGAAATTGCCACTATGTTAGCTCAATTAGCTCGGGTAAGGAATGTGGATATTGTTTACGTGGTGGAAACCCTCCGTTCGGCGCTCATCTCTGGGTTGAGGAGAAAATTTGGAGAGAAGGTGGAGCCGGAGGTGGAGATTAATCCCGAGACTGGGGAGATGAGAATCTTTTTAAGAAAAGTTGTCACCGAGACCGTTTCTGACCCTTTTACCGAAATCTCTTTAGAAGAAGCCCAGAAAATTTTCCCCGAAGCGAAGTTGGGTGAGATGGTAAAAGTGGAGTTGCCCACTTCCGAAATTAGCCGTTCCGTAGTGATGTGGGCGAATGACGAATTGACCCGACGCCTTCGGGAGGCGGAGAAGGTAAAATTATTTAAGGAATATCAAGATAAACTGAAAAAGATCGTAACCGGGACGATTCATAAGATAACGGAGAAGGAGATCATCGTCAATTTGGGGGTGGTGGAGGGGATCCTTCTACCTAAAGACCAACTAAAAAACGATAGTTATCGGCAGGGGCAACCGATAAAGGCTTATGTCTACAAAGTGGAGAAGACCCCGGTGGGCCCAAAGATTTATTTGTCAAGAAGTCATCCGGACTTTTTACGTCGGCTCTTAGAGAAAGAGGTGCCGGAGATTAAAAGCGGGGTAGTTAAGATTCAAGGGATTGTCCGGGGTGACGGGCGGGCAAAGGTGGCGGTTGTATCTACGGATGATAAGATTGATCCGGTTGGTGCCTGTGTCGGTTTTCGCCGGCAGAGGATAGAAAATATCGTTAAGGAACTCTCGGGGGAAAAGGTTGACATCATCCACTGGTCGCGTGACCCTAAGATCTTTATCAGCCGGGCTTTAGGACCGGCTAAGGTGATAGATGTGTTTAAGGAGGAGGACTCTTGGACGGTCATCTGTTCCGACAAAGACTTTCCAATCGCCATCGGTAAATCCGGGCAGAATGTTCATCTCGCTAGTAAATTGGTTGGGGCAAAGATTACCGTGATCCGAGAATCGGATTATAAGAATCGGCTCATTATGGAAAAGGCGAAAAAGTTTCCCCTTCGGGAATTTCCCATCCCGAAAAATATCTTAGACCGGCTTTTAGAGGTGCAAGTCCTAACTGCCTTTGATTTACTCTCACCACTCGTGGAAGATTTGGCTCAGAGGACGGGTTTGGAGGTAGAATCGTTGGAAGCCCTGAGAAAAGAAGTGAGGGAAAGATTGGCGGAAGAAGTAGGTTCTGAATAGTATGGCTGGGATTAGGGTAAGAGATGCGGCAAAAAAACTTTCCCTCTCCTGTAAAGCCTTAGTGGCGATGTTGAGGGAGATGGGCTTCCCTGACCGGGGATATAGCGCCTATCTCAATTTTGAAGAGTACCGAAAATTAAAGGAGAAGATTCGGGAAGAAAAGGAGAAGGCAAAGGAGGCTCTCCGTTTCAAAGGGGGGAGGAAACCTTTTAATCAACAAAAGGTTTTAGATGAGAAGGTTGTTCAAGAGAGAGTGCGGAAGACTTTAGTCTTTTCGGAAAGGGGAGAGACGGTAAAGAAAAAGCGCCGGGAGAGGAGAGAGGAGGAGAGGCAGGGGAAGAAGGTCATTAAAATAACTAATTATATGACGGTATCAGAATTGGCTGCTGCCTTTGAAAAATTACCCTCGGAGATAATTAAAAAATGTTTAGAGGCGGGGATTGTGGTCACAATTAATCAGCGTTTAGATTTAGATACCGCCCTTTATCTGGCGGAGGAATTTGGGATTGATGTGGAAGTGGAGGAAGTGGAAGAGGTCTTGCCGCCGCCGGTTGGGGAAAAGAGGAGAAGACCGCCGGTGGTGGTAGTAATTGGCCATGTGGACCACGGTAAGACTACCCTCTTAGACTATATTAAAAAGACTAAGGTGGCGGAAAAAGAAGCGGGGAGGATTACCCAGAATGTTGGTGCCTACGTGGTCAATTTCCGAGAAGGGAAGATCACCTTTTTAGACACGCCGGGTCATGAGGCATTCACGGCGATGCGCGCTCGGGGAGTTCAGGTTACAGACATTGCGGTTCTTGTGGTGGCGGCGGATGAAGGGGTGATGCCACAAACCAAAGAGGCGATTGACCACGCCCGGGCTGCGCGGGTGCCGATTATCTGTGCGATAACCAAAATTGATAAACCGCAAGCCAATCCCCACTGGGTAAAGAGCCAGTTGGCAGAATACGGGGTAAGGGTGGAAGGTTACGGAGGAGATACAATTTGTGTTGAGACTTCCGCTTACACTGGTCAAGGGATTGATGACCTATTAGCGGCAATCAATTTGGTAGCCGATTCCTTAAACCTTTCTGCGGTTTACGATACCGAAGCCCGAGGGGTGGTGCTGGATAGCCGGTTAGAAAAGGGGAGGGGCTGGGTGGCAACGGTTCTAATTCAAGAAGGAACCTTAAAGAAGGGAGACTTCTTCGTCTGTGGTGAACTTTACGGCCGGGTACGGGAACTTCTAACCGAAAACTTTGAGAAGGTGCCGGAGGTAACACCGGGTCTACCGATCCAAATTTTAGGATTTCCTGGAGAACCGAAGGGCGGGGAACGTTTCTTAGTAGTGAAAGATGAATGGCAGGCGAGGGAGATTGCCCAAAAGAAGGCTCTGGCAAAAAGGGATTCTCTCTTAAAACTCCAGAGACGGCTCACCTTAGAGTTAATCCAGGATAAGATAAAGACCGGGGAGGTGAAGGAGTTACCTTTAATCTTAAAGGGTGGTGCCTCAGGACCGGTGGAGGCGTTGCGGGATGCCTTAGAAAATCTCTCCTTGAAGGATGTCCGGGTGAAAATTATCCATTCTTCTGCGGGTCCGATAACAAAGTCGGATGTCCTCTTAGCCGAAGCCTCGGAGGCGATTATCATCGGTTACAATACAGAACCTCTTCCGGAAGCCCGAATCTATGCCGAGCAGCAGGGGATTGAAATCAGGACTTATGAGGTGATCCATGCCGCAATTGACGATGTCCGAGCGGCGATGCTTGGACTTTTAGAACCAGAGACGAAAGAGGTTCTTCTCGGTAAGGCAAGGGTGAAAAAACTATTTAACATCCCAAAAGTTGGCCTGGTGGCTGGTTGCCTAGTGGAAGAAGGGAAGGTGGAGAAAGGTGCTCTGGTACGCCTCTTCCGGGGAGGGAAGGAGATTTTTAAGGGGGAGATCGCTTCCCTAAAACACTTTAAGGAAGATGTCTCAGTAGTGGAGGCTGGACAGGAGTGTGGTATTTTAATTAAGGATGTGGATGACATTTTGGAGGATGATATCTTAGAAGTTTACCGCGAGGAGAAATTAGGACCAGAGAATAGGTAATTATGTTCATCGGGATGCTTTTGATTGACTGCCTTTTAGGTAATGGCCACTCCCTCAAGGAGAAGCGACGCTATCTTATGCGTCTTTCCCAAAGGATAAAGAATAATTTTAATGTGGCGATTGGTGAGGTGGGGGGAGAAAATCTTTGGCAGAGGTCTTCCCTCTTAATTTTAACTATGAATACCTCTCAGAATGTTTTAAGAAAGAATTTAGAGAGGATCATCCAAATGATGGAAAGGGAACCTTATTTCCAACTCCTCTCCTACGAAATTAAAGATTTAAGTATTAATCATTTCTTAAACAGATGATTTACCGGATTGAGATCCAAACTCACCACCGAAACGAACTTTTAGACATTACCGATAAGGTGAGTGAGGTAATTAAAAAGAGCAACGTTAAAAGCGGCACGGCAATTATTTTTGTGCCCCATACAACAGCGGCTATTACCCTAAATGAGAATTACGACCCGAGTGTGGTTCGGGATATTACCGATAACTTATCCCGGCTCTTCCCAAAAAGTGGTCATTATGCCCATACCGAAGGTAATGCGGATGCCCATATCAAATCCGCTCTTATTGGGGCTAGTCAAGTGGTCTTCTTTGAAAATGGCCAAATCTTATTTGGCACCTGGCAGGGAATTTTTTTCTGTGAGTTTGATGGTCCGAGACGGCGGGAAGTTTTTGTCAAAATTATTTCTGATTAGCCACCTTCCGATAAATTAAGAGAAGAATCTTATCTTGGAAAAGATAGAAGAGGGCAACGAGTAGGAAGAGGAGGCAACCAAAAACGAGCCACTCCCAAACTGTGAAAGAGAGGGCTTTTGCTCCCAAATAGGAGGAAAAGATTATTCCGGGCGAACGAGCAATCAAAACAGCCGGTAGAAAAAAGGAAAAAGGAAGGTCGGTTAAACCGTAGAGATAATAGAGAAGGTCGCCGAGCGGATTGGGGATTAAAAAGAGGAGAAAAAAGAGAAAAGGTCCGAACTCTTTTATTTTTTGATCAAACCTTTTTAATCTCTCTCCTCTGATAAAGAATTTCAGGACCTTTCTCCCCAAGTGTCGGCTCAAAAGGAAGGCGATTAGGGAACCGGATAGAACACCGAGTATGGAGAAGAGACTACCCATTCCCACCCCAAAGATATAACCGCCAGCGAAATTCAATACATTACCCGGAATGATGGGGAAGAGAATTTGTAAAATTTGGCTGAGAAAAAAGAGGAAGGGAGAGAGAATGGGGAATTGGCGAACCCTCTCGCGGATGGAGAGGAGAGCGGAAAGTTCAATTTTTTGTGTCCCGCGGAAAGAGAGATAGAGGAGCAAGAAGATTAAAAGGAAAAGAGAAATGAGGAAAATTATCTTTCGGCTAATGAGTCCCAAGGATTGTCTTTTGGAGGAGAAGAATCAAAGAGAGACCGAAGAGGAAGAACAAAAAAGAGACAAATGATTTCTTCCGGTTCTCTTCTTTGTGCAGTTCCGGGATGATATCGGAGGTAGCGATGTAGGTAAAATTACCGGCCGCGGTCGCCAAAAGGTAAGGAAGTAAGGAGTTGAGTTGGGAGAAGAGAAAGAACCCGAGGAAGGCGCCAAGGAGGGCGGTGCAGGCGGAGAGGAAATTGTAGGTTAAAGCCTTCCTTTTTGAGAATCCTCCGTAAAGGAGAAGGGAAAAGTCGCCAATCTCTTGGGGTAATTCGTGGGCAATGGTAGCGAGAGTAACAATGATGCCGGAGACGAGGCCGGAGAGGTAACCACCAGCGATAATTATGCCGTCAATAAAGTTATGCAAACCGTCACCATAAAGATTGAGATAGGTTAAAGGATGGGTGGGGCATTCTCTTTTGTGGCAATGGTGCCAGAGGAGAAAACGTTCCAGGAGATAGAAGGCTAAAAAACCTAAGATGAAGAAGAAGAAAGCGGTAAAAGGACTTATCTCTTCTATCGCCTCCGGTAAGAGATGGAGGAAGGAGACGGAGAAGAGAATACCTCCGGCAAAGGCGATAAGGTGGGAGAGGAGGGAGGTTAAAGTCCTTTCCTTTAGGAGGATAAAAAAGATGCCCACCAAGGATAGTAGACTGACAACCAAGGTGCTCAGAAGGATTAAAAAGATGGTAGGTATTACAGTTCTGACCACTTTCTTGCCAACTCGTCCCGGCGCGGTTTATAGACCGTTTCGTAGAAATAGCGTTGGGAGAGTAATACCCCTTTATCGTATCCCCGACAGATCGCTACCGCCTCCGCCCAAGCCTTTGAAAAATTCCTCCCGAACCGACTTTCCACCTGGCGGGCAAAGTCTTCGGGGGTTTGGACGGCGTCACCGATCGTGAAAAGTTTTTCCCCTTTCACCTCTACCGCGTAAGCCATCTCGTCTCCCAGAGTATAGACACCGTAAGACTTTTTCACTGCCTCCAAGTTTACTTCTTTAGGCAATTTCAACTTTGGTGTTTTCGGGAGGCCGGGTTTTGGTTTAATAAATCCCCTTTTTGCCGCGGCGTAGAAGATTGCTCGGTTCAGTCCCCAAGATTTCGCTTCTGCCAGTTTCATTCCCAGGCAATAAGCCCGGGCCGCTTGCAGGACAGCCATCACCTGGAAGCGTCCTACCGCCATTTTAACTTCCGCCAGTTCTCAGTGGCGATTGGCCCATCCTTACCTAAGAAGTAAGGAGAGTTAGCGTTTTTTAAGAGGACCCCTTCCCAAGCAAAGGGAGAAGGGAGGATTTCTACTATCTTTTCCGGTACCGAAAGAGTTTCTTTTGGCAAAGGGATAGATTCTAAAAGGTAGAAAGGAGGCGAGAGGTTTAACTTCTTGAGGACCTCCTTCCGTTTGGTAAGTTTTTCTTGACCGAGAAATTCCCCTTCATAAAATATGATATCAAAGACAAAGATTACTGGTTCTGCCTTCTTCTTTTGGGCAAAGAGGGAAGGGATGAATCTTCTCCCTCCCGTAGAATAGAGTTCGCAATCCAAGATTATCCCTTTGGGGAGATTAAAAGAAGCGGGGATTAAAAAATCTAACCTTTTTGTCCAGTTCGGATTCTTCTCCAACCGCCGACCGTAAGCGGCAAATTCACCATCCTGGTATTTAATCACTTGCAGCCGCCAGCCATCAACCTTTGGTTCTAAAAGCCATTCCCCTTCTAATTTCTCACCGAAATAAGGGATCGGTTGCATCAACCAGACCGGTCCTTTTAAGATTTCCTTAATCAATTTTAACTTTCCTTCGCTTCTTTTTTAACCCTTTAATCAAAATCCAGAAGCCAAAGATGATAAGGAGAAGGGGCCAATTTTTGGCTAAGGCGAAATGAGGAAAACCGATCCTTTCCAGCCAGATGAAAAGACCAATTAAAATTAAAAATATCCCCAAGATCATCATCTACTCTTCAATCACTGTCACCTTCTCCATCACCACCGGCTTTATCGGTTTATCCCGAGGGTCTCTCTCTACTTGGGCGATTTTATCCACACTCTCCATTCCCTCCACTACCTGCCCGATAATGGTATAGGCATTATCTAAAGAGGGTAAATCCCTCAGGCAGATATAAAACTGACTCCCGCTTGACTTCCTTTCCGGATTCACCATATCCCCCCGGCGCGCCATTGCCACTGTTCCCCTTTTGTGTTTTAGATTGCTGATTTCTGCCTCCACTTCGTAACCGGGACCACCGGTCCCATCCCCTTTTGGGTCGCCACCCTGAATCACAAAATCGGGAACGACGCGGTGGAAAGTCAAGCCATTATAGAAACCTTCCTTCGCCAATTTGATAATATTGGCACAGTTTTTGGGGGCGATGTGAGGGAAGAGTTCAATCTTTATCTCTCCGAAATCCTTTACCGCAATCAAGAGGTATGTTTTCCTCTCCACTTTTTTCGTCGCCTCAGTCTCCGTCTTCTCTTCTCTTTTAGTTTCTAATCTTTCCGTCTTTTTTGGACCGCAAAAGAGAAAAAGACAAAGAAAGAGAATTAATATCTTCATTTTTCCTCCACCTTTTATTTTAACCAATTCTTTTTTTCTGTCAAGAAAAAGGATGAAAGGAAATTTATACCTCATCCTTACTTAAAAATCATCTGGGAATAATGGCATGTCTCAATAATTAAAAAGCAAATTCCGGTGGAGAGTTATTTTGATAAACCCAAAGAGAACCTAATAGGCTCTTGGGAAAAGTGGGCATTGGAAAATGGTTCGGTCTTATGTTGGTTATCGGCGGTATGATACCGAAGAGGAGTATGAAATTTGAGACCCTCTTTTAAGGATTATTTCCCTCTATGTACGGTAAGATTCTATTTTGAGGAAAGAGGTTCAAATGCTTTTAGTGTGAGTAATTTAAGAATAAAAATTTGCCCAGACTAATCTCTCCTTAACCAAAAAGTTGAATGTCATTAAACTTTTTTAACGGCGGTCTTTTCTTATAAGTCCTTGATTTATAATAACTTATTTGATTTGGGCTTGAAAATGGGGGGCAGTATAGGGGATGGTATCGGAGGTTTAATAAAAGGTCTAACTTTTAGCCTAATTGAAGGTTTAATTTTAAGTCTAATCTTCGCTCTAATTAATGGTTTAATGGTAAGCCTAATCTCGGGTCTAATTAAGTGTTAAATGGAAAGCCTAATTAAAAGTCTAAAGGAAATTCTAATTTAGGGTATAGTTAGGGGTTTAATCTCTGGTCTAATTGAGGGAATAATAAAGGGTCTAAAAGAAGGAGTAATTGTCTAGGTGATGGAAAGGTATCTCGGTCATAATTTCCCGTGAAAATGAAGGCAAGGAAAAAGGCAAAACTCTCATTCGTGTTTTCATAAGCCCAGGTTGAGAGGCATCAAACTCTGAACCATTGGCACGAACTAACCCTTCCTTATAGCCAAGTGAATATTAGATTTGACAAATTATTTTTCCTTTTTAAGATTACCTATGCGTTTCGGTTTTCATATTTCAATTGGAGGTGGTCTTTCCAAGGTTTTGGAAAGAGCCCAAAAAAGATCCTGTCAGACAATCCAAATCTTTTCCCGAAATCCGAGGGGCTGGCGGTATACAAAATTGGACTTAAAGGAAGTAGAAATCTTTAAGAAAGATATGGTGGAGAATGATATCTATCCCATCTTTGTCCATATGCCTTACTTGCCCAATTTAGCCACTAAGGCGAAGACCTTATTCCAAAAGTCGGTCGTTTCCCTGATTGCGGAATTAGAAAGGTGTGAAATAATGGGCATTCCCTTCTTAATTATGCATGTCGGGAAAAGAATGGGAGCAACCGAAGAGGAAGGACTCCGCCGGGTGGCGGAGGGGATTAATGAAGCATTGGCGAAAGTAAAAAATAAAGTTATTCTACTTTTAGAAAATACTGCGGGGATGGGAAGTGAAATTGGTTATAAATTTGAGCAAATCCAAAAGATAATAGAGTTAGTAGAAGAGAAAAATCGGGTTGGGGTGGTTTTGGATACCGCCCACGCCTTTGAAGCAGGATACGAATTGAGAACAAAAGAAGGGTTAGATAATACCCTAAGGGAGTTTGATCAAATTATTGGTTTGAAAAGACTCTATTGCTTACACCTTAACGACTCAAAAACCGATTACGCCTCCAGGGTTGATCGGCACTGGCATATCGGTAAGGGGAAGATTGGTTTAGAAGGTTTCCGGTTGATTGTCAATCATCCCTTATTAAAGCACCTACCGGGAATTATGGAGACCCCAAGGGATGATACCAAATTGGATTTAATGAATATGAAGGTGATAAAGGGATTGGTAGAATCTCGTTAATAATACCAGATAAGGCAAACGGTGAGAGCGGTATTTCCCAAGGTGAAGGTAGTGGCTTTGTGGGGTTCGGTCTGGAAGTAGATACCACTTATGGTTGTCAAATCAATTGAGAAGTGTTCACTCAGCCAATGTTCTAAACCAATCCCTAAAGGTAAACCAAATCCCGAAAAGAGGGTTGCGCCTCCTTCAGAAGAAGTGGCAAACTCGAAACCAATTTTGGGTGAGATATTTGTCTTTTCGTGTTCTAAAAAGGCATAATCAAAGAGTCCTCTTAAAATAAAAGCAGAGGCTTTCTCGTCGTTGGCGACAGAAAGGATTTGGAAGTTTGGTTCAATCACAATTCGGGATGATAGGCCAATCCTTGTCGTCACTACATTTGGTGATAATAAACCAAGCCCAAGACCATATTCATCTTGGGGCGCAGGTATTAACCAACCGGCACCGAAACCGATCTTGCCTTTTAAGTCAACCGCCCAGGCAGTAGATAAAAAGAAAAAAGTTAGAATTCCAATTAAAAGATTTCTTAACATATTACCTCCATTTAATAAAACGGGGCGGAAATTTCCGCCCCGTCCCTTTTTATTCGTTTGCTTTTTAGAATAAGAAGATACCAAGTCCGCCTTCCAGGAAGATATTACCTACAGTCTGTCCTTCCATCATATCCATCTGATAGCCGGCTTGAAGTGAAAAAACACCGTTTGTCCCCAAGGAGAGGCCAACCCCAGGTCCACCCTTAATCTGGAAGTAGGAACCGTCACCAGGCGAGATATATTTGAAGCCAGCGGCAATAAAAGGTGTGAATTTGCTTTCCGGTTTGCTCAAGAAGTATCCGAGTTTGAGACCGGCGCCGAATGCGGTGTTACTTTCGCCACCCTCACTGTGATAGGTAAAGGATAAATCTGGACCCGCTCCCAGTTTATCCATAAAGAAATATAAAAGAGATGGGGAGAGAGTGAACTCGGTGGCGCCGTCACTCGGACTCACCTGGGTATAGAAGGAGAGAGAACCGGAAAGGAGCATGCTCCCTTTACCCGTGGGATATTTCTCCTCTTGGGCAAAGGCGAAAGAGAAAGCGATTAAAGCGATTAAAATAAAGATACTAAATAGACGGCTCTTTAACATATTACCTCCTGTATTTTATTAGGTTTTTGAAAAGACCTCCTTTTTGTAAAGGATAAACTATTTTTATTCTTCATAATTTTATTTTACTAATAATTTTTCCTTTGTCAATACCATTTATTCGCCCAACCTCTTTAACATATTCTTCGCCACGGTATCATAAGGGTTGCGTCGCAGCCAATTAGATAAGACTTCTTTCGCCTTTGGGGTATCGGCCAGGGTCTGGAGATAAAGGGTGTATAATGCCTGGACCGGTTCTGGTCGGTTGGGAGCCAATTTTAAGGCTTCTTGAAAACTCTTCTCTGCTTTCTCAATCTGCCCTAAGGATTGCATAGCAATCCCCTTGCGCAAAAGGATTTCAAAATCTTTTACCCCCAATTTCTCAATGGAATCTAAATAGGCAATCGCCAAATCTGGTTTCTGTGCCAGAAGGGCAAAATAACTGAGGTTATAATATAAAAGCGATTTCCTCTGTTTATCCAGGTCAAACTGGACCGCCTTTTCCATCACTTCTATCGCCTTAGCCATCTCCCCCCGCTTCTGATATTCTTGGGCTAAGGCTAAATAATTCGCCGCGTAGTTGATCAAAAGCCCCCGGGTATTCTCATCTTTCATCACCCTTTTATCAAGCATACTCTTCATCTTATAGACTGAATAGAGAAGGCTCTCGGTTTTGGGCAGATCAATTTGGTTCTCTCCGGAATCAGAAACCACTAATTGCACTAAGCCATAAGTTTTTAACCAGGGCTCAACATCATAAAGGTTATCTCGGGAGACGGTTGAGGCAAAATAAATCTTTGTCCCTTTCTCTTCTTTATAATTCTTTAAGACCTTCTGCCGGAATTCGTGGGGTGTGAGGAGATAGTCATCAGGCCAATTAAGTTTTATCCCGGCATTGGTCGCCAGTAAATCCCTAATAATTATATCCTTTAAGAGATAGACCTTGCCATCTTTCCCATAAATCCCCTGCGGCAAATCTTCAATTTTTTTCTCGGAGAAAGAGATTGGTGCTCCCCATTTTTTTAGTTGCTTACAATACCAGGTAGTATTTAATAAAGAGAGGTTAGCCACCGCCACATTACGTTTGAAGGGGGCTTTATAGTTATTGACATCCGAAGGGGTTTCTTGAACGAACCAGAGGGGGAAGGTATCATTATCACCATTAGTGAAAAGGACCGCTCTCTCCCCTTCGCAGGAGATGAGCATATTATAACCGTACTCTGCGGGAATCATATTGTAGCGCCGGGTGACATTCGGATAATTAAAGAGAACGCTAAGAAAAGGAAGAATAGCCAAAATTATTAAAATACCATAAGAAGCGATATTCCTTAAAGGGATTTTTAATTTCTTAACCCATAATTGGAAGACCTCGGCCAGGAAATAGTAAATCCCGAGACCGATAAAGATAGTAAAGAAGACATAGGAGAAGGCATAAAAGTAATCACGTTCGCGCACCTCCCGAAATTTTAAGTGCTCCCTCGGGTCGGAAGGGGAATATTTTAAGTTGAGATAGGTTAAAAGACCAAGGGAGGCAACCAGAAAACAGAGAAAGATTAAAAGGAATGACTTCCTTTCGTTCTTATAATGTTTATACATCCCGAGGAGACCGAGAAAGATAGGAATGAGGCCGAAAATCGCCCAAGGGGTAATCCGGTAGAAAATGTCAAAGTTCTGCTCCCCCGCCCACTGCCAGAAGAGATACCTTAAATAGAATTTTATCTGTTCCCAATAGGCAGGAATTAATCCGATATAAGGGGTAGAGTTGGGATAATTGCGATAGTCTTCTTCGGTTAAGAATTGGGTCTTCCGGGGATAGAGTTTCATTGGGTCGTACTGCTCCCTTTTTAAGACGCCAACAAATTCCCGCCAGCGGGTGGGGGCAACTTCGTTGATTGCTGGTTCTCGGGCACTCCTCACCATCAAGTAAAATTGAACCGTAGAGGCTAAAAAGATTAGGAGTAGGCCTAAGAAGACATACCGGCCATCCAAACGCTTCTTAGAAGAGAGATAGAAAAGATAGAGAAGATAAATAAGCCAGAGCAAGAAAAAGAAGCCCGCTTTATTTTTTAATAAATCAATCATCGCCACTGTCGGTGAAGCTAAGAAGAGGACAAAATAGTCAACCAGTTCCAAGCCGGCGATGAGGACAAATGCTAAATAAAGTATCAAAAGTTCAATGATGCGTAATTCTAAGATCGCCTTCCGGTCAACAACCAAACCGTAGATTAAAAGGGGGAGGAAGATCATCATCGGTGTGAAATGGATGCCCGCACTTAAAAAGAGGAGAAAGATGGCAAAGAGGACCAAGCGATTATCTGTTTCTCCCCTTTCTTTCTTTTCCCGCCAGAGGACAGCGAAGTAGAGGACAACCAAGGCGATGATGACGCAAGGGGTATAGACTTCTGTCTCCACTGAATTATCCCAGAAGGAATAGGCAAATCCTAAGAATAGTCCAGCGATCACCCCGGAGAAATGGAGAAGGGTTTTGGAAAGTGACTTCTTCTCAATCTCTAAGAGTTTTACCACCAAGAGATAAACCAGTCCACAAGAGATGGCACCCATCAGCGCGGTGAAGAAGTTTAAGCGATAGGCGACCTCTTTGCTGATTGGGATGAGGGAAAAGAGGCGACCCAAATTCATATAAAGGGGAGCGCCTGGGGGATGAGGAATTCCTAAGATATAACTACAAGCAATTAATTCTCCACAATCCCAGAAGGAGGCGGTGGGTGCCAAGGAGTATAAAAAGACGGAGAGGACAATTAAAGTGGTGAGCAGGAAGAAGATGAGTTTTATCATCCAACTTTTCTGAAAGATATTCTGGGGAGAAACTAACCCTTCTTTTACCGGATTCTCTTCCCGCATCCCTTATCTTAACAAAGATAAGTTAAAAGTCAACCTTTTTCCTCTCTTTTAAGAAGGTCTTTGATTTGGGAAATAAAAGCGCTTTGCTCTAAGTTATAATAAATCTTCCCTTTATAAGCCAGAGAGAGGGTTTGCCTCTCTTCGGAAACGATAATCGCCAAGGCATCCGAAATTTCAGTTATCCCTAAACCTGCCCGGTGGCGCATTCCCAATTCGGAGAGGGCATCGGAAAGAGGCAGGGTGCAACGAGCCGCTAAAATCGTATCCCCCGCGATGATGCAGGCGCCGTCATGAAGGGGTGAGTTGGGGGTGAAGATGGTGATTAAAAGGGGGGAGGAAACTTTTGTCTCCAACTTTATGCCGCTCTCCACAAACTCCTTTAAGCCGATCTCCTGCTCTAAGACAATTAGAGCCCCAAATTTTCTCTCCCTTATCCCCTCTACCGCCTCAATTATCTCCTTTACTACTTCTCCCTTCACCTCCTCCTTCAAAAGGAATTTGAGAAATTTTAACCTCCCAAATCGGCTTAGGGCGTTGCGGATCTCGGGCTGGAAGATGATGACAAAGACGACAACCCAGACCGCCTTCAAAGAATCAATGATAATCCCCAAGGCGCGCATCTCAAGGCTGCGGACGATAAATGAGAAGATAAAAATGAAAAGGAGGGCATAAACCATCCTTCCCGCCCTGGTGCCGCGTAAGAAAGTGAGGAAATAGAAGATGAGGGCACTTACCACTAAGATATCCAAAATATCCCAGACCCGGATCCTTAAAAAACTAAGCATTAATTATCGCCTCCGCCATCCTTACCGCCCTTTTCGTCTCTTTAACATCGTGAACACGTAGGATGTGTGCCCCGTTGATTACTGCCAAAACCGAAGCACTCAGAGAACCTTCCAATCTTTCTTCTACCGGCAGATTGAGGGTAAAGCCGATAAAAGACTTTCGGGAAGGTCCGAGTAAGATTGGTCTCCCCAAACCCTTCAATTCTTTTAATCTCCTAATTATCTCATAATTATCTTCTAATCTCTTGCCAAAGCCAATCCCTGGATCAATGATTATCCTCTCTTCCTTTATTCCCTCTCTTTGGGCAAAGGCGAGCCGCTTTCGGAAATAGTCATAGATTTCTCCCATCAGGTCTTCATACTTGGGATTTTTCTGCATCGTCTTCGGCCTGCCCTTAATATGCATCAAGATACAATAGGCATCCTTTTCCGCTAAAAGTCTTGCCATCTTTTTATCAAACCGGAGGCCGGAGATGTCGTTAATTATCTCACAACCTTCCTTTAAGGCAAAATCTGCCACCTCGGATTTATAGGTATCGCAGGAGATAGGGATTTTTACCCTTTTGCGAATGAGGGGGA
The DNA here is from genome assembly GCA_039801905.1 of candidate division WOR-3 bacterium. NCBI lineage: Bacteria > Pseudomonadati > Caldifarciminota > Caldifarciminota bacterium. The sequence continues at coordinate 67,760 of JBDRVQ010000003.1, forward strand.
GGATGGGTTTCAGCCGGGCAATCTCCTCTCGGGCGCTGATTGGTTCTGAACCGGGGCGGGTCGATTCGGCACCGATATCAAGAAAATCTGCTCCCTCCTCCACCATCACTTCTGCCCGGCGCAACGCCTCTTCCGGTTTTAGGTATCTCCCACCGTCATAGAAGGAGTCTGGGGTTAGATTTAAAATTCCCATAATGTGAACCCTCTTTTGTAAATAATAAATTTTCCGGGAAAATCTTAAAACAAATTCTCTTTTCTGGAGGGTGCTTAAAAGTTTTCTTACTTCTTCTGAGATTTTTTTGAGGGAGGAATATTGGGAATTTAACTTAAAAGTAAAGGCTTCATACTGGCGCGGGGTGGCTAAGATAATCGCCGAAGAAGTTTCTTTCTTTCCCCTAATCACATCCTGGTGGATGACGCAGTCGGCACCCAAAGATAGGGCAGTTTGCTTTAAGATATTAGCGGAAGGTAAGGAAAGATCTTCCACCTTTATGGGGATGATTTCCGTTTTCTTTCGGAAGATAGGAAATGCCTTCGGGTCGCAACCAACCCTTGCCAACTCCTTAAGGAAATCTTTTTCGGAATCTAAGACCAAAGGACGCATTAAGACATTATAGCAAATATTTACTCAATGTCAAACAAAAGTGGGGAGAATTCCTTTCCCATAGGCAAACGGTTCTAAAACTTACCAAAGTATCTTTATCCCTTCTGCTTTCCTTATCTCATCCGAGATAGTTTTTAGATTTCTATTAGGCTCCCATTTTCACTCCCGATTAAACCCCCGATCCGGTTTAAGATTATGCCCTTTATTAACCTATCATTTAGGCTCTTCATTAAACTTCCAATTATCTCCTTTATTAAACCATCTTCTATCCTCTCCATTAAACCCTTTATTAAATCCTAAATTATCCCATAACGGAAATACCCCCCAATTCCTGACACTAAATCTCCTCTTTATATCTAACCCCTTCTCTTTTAAGGACTTAATTTTATAGTTTTCCTTACCGTCTTGATTTTTATGAGAAGTCAATTATAATTAAAAGTGGTTCTAAAAGAAGAAGAGATTGAAGTTCTTAAAAGGTTGGAGAGGCAGGAGAGGGCTTTCTATCTTAAACCCAAGAATTTGATTCTCTTAGAAAGGTTAAAGGAAG
>JBDRVQ010000004.1 GCA_039801905.1 candidate division WOR-3 bacterium
TTATTCAGGCGACATAAAAGTCGCCTATTAAAAGAAGGGTCTTTCTTTTAAGTTTCGCATTTCCAATAACTTAATTATTTTAGGTTAAATTGAAGTGAGCCCCACCACCGCCTCCTTCACCACCCCCCTACCCACTTCTTATCCGGCATTTTATCCCTAATTTAAGGGGGGATTTTATCTCCAATTAAAGTTCCAATCTCTTCCCCAATTTCTCTCCGGAAAAAAGGGATAGTTTTATCCCCACTCTCTTCTCCCGAAAAAGGGAGAAGAAAATCTCCAATCCCATTCCCAATTCAAGGTCTAATCCTAATAGGGAAAGGATTAGGGGTAAGGCATTCGGTTTTTTCTATTTTTGATTTCTAAATCCGATGTGAAAGAAGTTTAATTAGAAATAGGTCTTTCTTATTTGCAGGTTCCTTATATTATTTTGGTAAGGAGGGCGTCTTAGGGCCTGTTTTCCTTGACGGTTGAAGATAATTGGCTATTATGAAGGATGGCCAAAAGGGTCTTCCTCTTAGATGGTCATTCCATTGTCTACCGTTCCTATTATGCCTTCATCCGTAATCCATTAAAAAATTCTAAGGGTTTAAATACTTCGGCGGTCTTCGGTTTTGTCAATACCTTAAAGAGGTTATTTACGAAGTTCCATCCGGAATTTATCGCCTGCGCCTTTGATACCGGAGAAGAGACCTTCCGCCATAAGGAATATAAGGAATATAAGATTGAAAGACCGGAAAGTCCAAAGGATTTGGAATGGCAGACACCGGTAATTAAGAAGTTATGTTCCGCCTATGGGATAAAGGTATTTGAGATGCCCGGCTATGAGGCGGACGATGTTATCGCCAGTCTCGCTTTAAGGTTAAAAGATAAGTCTTTTGAGGTTTATATCGTCTCTTCGGATAAAGATTTACTCCAGTTGGTATCAGATAAGATTTTTATGTATGACCCTTATAAAGATTTGCTTTATGACCCAGAGAAAGTAAAGGAGAGATACGGGGTCTCGCCGGAAAAGGTCTCCGATATTCTGGCGCTGGCAGGTGATAGTATTGACAATATCCCAGGGGTGAAGGGGATTGGTGAGAAGCGCGCCCAGGAGATAATTTTAACCTACGGCAGTTTAGAAGAGGCTTTGAAGAAGGATGAGCGGTTAAAGGGACATGAGGATGAAGTTCTCCTCTCTAAGAAACTCGTTGCCTTAAAGACCGACCTCTTCCCGGAAATTTCCGAAGATGATTTGCGATTGGAGGAGAGGGATGAGGCGACAATCAGGGAGATTTTTACCGATTTGGAGTTTTTCAATCTCTTGAAGGAATTTGGAGAAACCGCACCCGAAGAGAAGGTTATTGTCCAAGAAGGATTACCGGAGATCGGAAAGGAGATGGCTTTCTTTCTCTTTGAAGACTATTTTTATCTCACACCGGATGGGAGGAAAGTCTTTAAGGTCTCTAAAAATAGGGGAGAGGATCTCTTAAAGAAGGGAGAGGTCTTAAAAATCTTTTATGACCTAAAAAGTTTATTGCATAAAGGGATGGAGGTAAAACCTCCGCTCTTTGACATTAAGATTGCTTACTATTTAATTGAACCGACGAGAAAGCGCTACGAACTAACCGATTTGATTTTGATTCGGAAGAAGAGATTGGTGGAGCGTCTCAGACCGGAGGAGGCGGTCCTTTATCTCTTCTCCCTTTATCAGGATTTGGCACCGGAGATCTCTGCCCGGGGTCTTGATTATCTATTCTCGGAGATTGAGTTGCCTTTAATCTTCTGCCTTTATGATATGGAAAAAAGGGGAATTAAGATTGACCTTCCTTATTTTGAACAATTGGCGAAAGAGGCGGAAGGAGAGATGGAAAGAATTGAGAAGGGAATCTTTGCCGATGCCGGAATTAGATTTAATGTGAACTCCCCTTCCCAACTCGCCACTATCCTCTTTGAGAAGTTGAAGTTACCCCCCAAGAAGATGGGAAAGAGATTACCTTCTACGGACTCTTCGGTCCTTTTGGAACTTCTGGGTAAGCATCCGATAATTGAGAAGTTATTAAAATATCGGGAATTGAGTAAGATGAGGAATACTTATCTTTTACCCATCCCTGACCTTCTCAATAAAGAGACCGGACGCCTCCACACCACTTTCCATCAATGGGGAACGGCAACCGGTCGGTTATCTTCCTCAGATCCGAATTTGCAGAATATACCGATCAGGGGGGAATGGGGAAAGAGGATAAGGAAGGGTTTTGTGGCGGAAGATGGTTTTCTCTTCATCTCCGCGGATTATTCTCAGATTGAGTTGCGAATTTTAGCCCATTTTGCCCAGGAGGAGAATTTGATTGCGGCATTTGGGCGGGGGGAGGATATCCACACCGCAACCGCCAAGGCGATTTTTAAGAGGGAGGAGATTGATGAGAATTTAAGGAGGATGGCGAAGGCGGTCAATTACGGTATAATTTACGGGATGAGTGAGTTTGGTCTGGCGGAAGGGATGAAGATTAGTCGGGAGGAGGCGAAGAGATTTATGGAGGAATACTTTAACCTCTATCCCAAGATAAAAGATTGGCGAGAGAAGATAATTAGGGAGACAAAAGAAAGGGGCTATACCAGAACCCTTTTCGGCCGGATGAGACCCATCTCGGAGATTTTTTCTAATAATAAGACGGAACAAGAACTGGGACAGAGGTTGGCGATAAATTCTACGGTTCAGGGTTCGGCGGCGGATATTATTAAGAAGGCGATGGTTGAGATTTACGAGGAATTGAAGGCAAGAAGATTTCGGGGCGGGATATTGGTTCAGGTGCACGACGAACTCCTTTTTGAGATTGAAGAGGAAAGGATTGAGGAGGCGAAGGAAATAATTAAGGAGAAGATGGAAGGGGTGGTGAAACTAAATTGCCCCTTGGCGGTCAATATCGGTATTGGCAAAAATTGGGACTGCCACCCTTAAAATGGGCGGTTTGGGATTTTTGGAGAAGGGAGGATTTATGTTAAAGATCTTATTTTGCTTACTATTTTTTACTTCCCTTTTTGGGGAATGGGTGAAAACCACGGTCGGAAGCGGAATGGGTTGGGCATCCAGTTTGGTGATTACCCGGGGACGAAATGACGACACGAACCGGATTTATGCGGCAGGTTGGAATCGGCTTTATGAGTTCACCTGGCGGAATAATAGTTGGCAGGGTTTAGATATGGGAGTGACTTCGGGCTGGGGAGTGAGTGCGGGTATGGGAAGGAATGATGGGCGGATAAGAATCTATGCCACATTTACCGTTGTCAATCCCCAATACGGTGGCGTTTACGAATATTCTTGGGAGAACGGAACCTGGCAGAGGAGTGTTGTCGCCACCTTCCCTTCCGGTCCCAGTTCTTCGGCTGGGCATGCGGTTGCCTTAGGTCCGGCAAGGAATGATGATACGATTCGGGTTTACAGTTGCGACGGCAATAACGGCCGGACCTTTGAATCAACCTGGAATGGGACAAGTTGGGTGACCAACCAGATTTTCAACTGGGCAGGAACCGATATGATTATCGCTCCGGGACGAAATGATGGGATTTACCGAATTTATTTAACCAAGCAGGGAACGGCGATTCGGGAATATACCTGGAACGGTCAGAGTTGGGAGTATCAGGAGTTGGATACATTGAGGGCTTATTATGATGTTGCCGCGGGAGAAGGGAAAAACGATTCTGTTTTAAGGATCTATGCCGGTTTGGGTTCCAGTCCTTATGCGGTCTATGAATTTACCTGGAACGGAGAGAGGTGGGAAAAGGAGCGGGTGAGAGGTTTTCCCCGGATTCCGAGGTGTGTGGTGGTGGGAGAGGCAAGGAATGACGGGAGAAAAAGGGTTTATGCCGGTGCCACGGGGATATTATCCGCTTTGGAATATACCTGGAACGGAACGGAATGGGATTCTTCTTGGGTTGATAGTTCACAAATTTCCGGTCGCACCTACGGCGATGCGATAATTGGGGACGGCCGAAATGACGGGACAAACCGGCTCTATTTTGGCTGCTCGGATGGTTATGTTTATGAGTTCACTTATTCTTCCCTGGGGATGGAAGGGGAGAAAATTAGCGGGAGAAAGGATTTTGTGAAAAGGAAAAGTCAATTCTCTTTTCCCGAAGGAGGCGGGAAGGTTTTCACAACCGCGGGACGGTTGGTGAAGGAGGTAAATGGTTTGGGGAAAGGGGTCTACTTTTTAGTAGGGGAGGAGAATGATGGGTTAAGGATAAAGAAGGTGATTTTAAGATAGTTGACAAAAAGAGAAAATTTTACTAAACTATTAAGTTATGGACAGTTTAATAAAACTTCTTCTCGCCGCACTCCTCTTCTTCAATTGTTTCTCCTATGCCCGAAAAGAAGAGAAAACTAATCCGGAAAATTTGCTCTCTCAGGAAACTGATGTCTCAGTCTTAGCAGAAAGATATTGCGAAAAGAAAAATATCTCTCAGGAACGGCTCGTCTCCTATATCCATTCTTTCATCCCGACGGTGAATACCTGGTCGGATATTAAAAAGATAAGCCCCGGAAGTTGGCCGGAGGTGGAAAAGAAGGTAGATGCTCTTTTAGCCAAAGAGGGGATGAGGCTTTTTACGGTCTTCAGCACTTGGTTTATTGGTTGGAATTTTGCCTATCTCCTCTGGCGTTTCGGGACAAAATGGTAAAAATTAACTTTTTTATTTGTCACCATAAACTTTAGGAGGCTTTATGGAAAAGGAGTTAGTCACCTTAGCCTTAGAGGTGATGGATAAGGAAGGGGTCTCGTATGGTGATTGCCGGTTGGTGAGAATTGAAGAGGAGACAATTTATCAGGAGAACGGGCGGATTGCCACCTTAAAGAGAGACGAAGACCGGGGGATTGGCATTCGGGTGATTAAGAATGGTGCCTGGGGTTTTGCCGCTACTTCGCGTTTGACCAAAGGGGATGTGATAAGAACTGCCAAATTGGCAGTCCGGGTGGCGAAGGTCTCCGGTAAACTAAAGGAGAAAGATGTCATTTTGGCGCCCGCGGAGAAGGTTTCGGATACCTATACCACCCCCATCCAACGCGACCCATTTTCGTTCCCTCTGGAGGAGAAGATTAACCTTCTAATCAATTGCGATGAGATTATGAAAAAGGTGGAGGGGGTGAAGCGCCGAAGAGGGGAGTTATATTTTTATAAGAAGTTCCAAATTTTTGCCTCTACCGAAGGTTCTTTCATTGAGCAGACAATTTATCATTCCGGTGGCTACATTGAAGCCCTGGCGGTGAAAGGTAATGTCACCGGGGAGAGGTCTTATCCGGGAATGCGGGGACATTATAAAAGCGCCGGTTATGAGTTTATTGAGGGATTAAAATTTCCAGAACATGCCCTGAGGGTTGCCGAGGAGGCGGTCGCTTTAACGACCGCTCGGGATTGTCCGGAGATGGTGACCACGGTCATCCTTGATGGGTCAATGGTGGCAATTCAAGTCCATGAGACGGTTGGCCACCCAACGGAATTGGACCGGGTCTTAGGAACAGAGGTTTCCTTAGCGGGAACGAGCCATTTGACTCCGGATAAAAAGGGGAGTTTTAAGTTTGGTAGTGAGATTGTGACAATCACCGCGGATGCGACCATCCCCGGTGGTTTGGGGACATTTGGCTATGATGACGAAGGGGTGAAGGCGAGTTCCACTTATCTGATTAAAGATGGAATTTTCACCGGTTATCTCACTTCCCGGGAAACGGCGGCGGTTTTTCAAGAGAGAAGCAACGGGACAATGCGTGCCACTTCTTGGGCTTTTATCCCCTTAATCCGGATGACCAATATCAATCTCCTGCCCGGAAAGGGAAAATTAGAAGACCTAATTGCGGATACGAAGGAAGGAATCTATTTTGAGTCGGCTGGCGCACCGAGTATTGACGATAAGCGATTAAATTATCATATCTCTTCGGAGGTTGGTTGGTTGATTAAAAATGGAAAGAAGGTGGAGATGATAAGGCGGCCGGCCTATTCGGGGATTTCTTATGAGATCTGGCGGAATTGTGATGCGATATGCGGCGAAGAGGAATGGGAAGTTTGGGGTGTGCCGAACTGCGGTAAGGGTGACCCGATGCAGGTGGCTCATGTTGGTCACGGTGCCAGTCCGGCAAGATTCCGTAATATTAAAGTCGGAAAATGAGGGGGGAGAGATGATTGACCGGATAAAAACGAAAGAATATTTAGATTTGATTATTAAGAGAAAGGATTTTGACGAGATTGAAGGGGGGCTTTATTACTCGGAAAAAGGGACAACCCGTTTTGCCAATTCCATCATCCATCAGAATATGGTAGTGGAAGAACCTTATCTCTGGTTACGGGGAGTGGAGAAGAGAAAGGTGGCTGGAGTTTCCACCAAGGATTTCCAAAAGGAAGGGATTGAGAAGGCTCTGGTGAAATTAAAAGAGAATCTGAAAGGGATAAAACCGGATAAGGAATTTAGGGGTTTACCAGAGCCCCCAAAAGGGATGCGGATAAAGATCACGAGAGAGCCGGAATTTATTTCCCCGGAGGAAAGGGGGAAGGCGGTAGAAAGGATTGTTGGGGTTTGTAAAAAGTATAACCTCCAGGCATTCGGCGTGATTCACAATACCCGCATCTCTTTGGGGGTGGCGAATTCCAAAGGGATTTTTAACTACGGAATGACGGGAATAAATTTTGTTTCGGTGACGGCAATGGGAGATTCCGCCGCTGGCTACGCGGTGGATATTAGGAAAAAGTTTTCCGAAATTGATTTTAAGGAATTGGCAGAAGTTGCCTGCGAAAAGGCTTTGCTCTCTAAGAATCCGAGAGAGATTGAGCCGGGAAGATATACTGTCCTTTTGGAAGAACCGGCGGTGGGGGAGATGCTCTCTTTCTTAGCCTGGCTGGAATTTGGTGCGAAACGTTTCCGAGAGAAGTCTTCTCTCCTTTCCAAAAAGATTGGTAAGGTAATAACCGGCAGGAATATCACCATTTACGATGACTGGGCAGAAGAGGGAATGCCCGGTTTTGCCTTTGACTTTGAGGGTTATCCGAAAAAGCAAGTGGTCTTAATTAAAAATGGAATAGCCAAGGGAGTGGTCTTTGACTCTTTTTACGCCCAACTCCTCAAAAAGAAAAATACGGGACATTCCTTACCCCAACCTTCTCCTTGGGGACCTTTGCCGGGCAATTTAGTAATAGCAAAAGGTAAGGATAAGAAGGAGAATTTGATCAAGGAGATTGAGAAAGGGATTTTAGTGACGAGGTTTTGGTATGTGCGGGTTGTGGATCCGGATAAGACCTTAATCACCGGCATGACCCGGGATGGGACATTTATGATTGAGAAGGGAAAGATTACCTACCCGGTTAAGAATATGCGGTTTGTCGTAAATATCTATGAGACCTTAAGCAAGGTGCGAAAGATTTCTTCTGAGCGGAAACTCTACGGTGAGGATATCTTCTTTGTTTTGGCACCCGCGCTTCTGATTGACGAATTTAACTTCGCCTCCAAGACGGAATATTGAGAGAATGTTAAGACTATTGACAAAAGAAAAAATTTTGCTAAAATATAAGTTATGAAAAAGAGGAAAGGGTTCACCATTTTGGAGTTAATGGTTGTCATTTTCATTCTGGGCATTCTCCTTTCTATGCAAGTCCCCAACTTCCGGCTGATAAGAGAAAGGGCAAGACAGACGGCGGTGAAGGCAAATATGCGCTATGTCCAGGTGGCGATTGAAACCTTTTTCTTAGAAAGGGGTCATTACGCGGATGATTTTTATGAGGATGGCTACGGTTATATCTTCCCGGGTGGGGTCTACGAACAAAAATTGGGAAAGTTTCCTACCAATCCTTACACCGGTCAAGAGATGACCCCAGAAGATTTTAACGAAGAGGACTACGATAGCAAAGAAGAATGTTCTGATACCCGAGAGGGTGGTCCCAACGATTTATTTGATTACGCCCCCGGTCAGATGCGCTATGGGGCATATTATCCCCCGGGGATGTCTGAGCCGTCAAATTGGGGATTAGTGGGTTTCAATGGTTTCGGCGCGAGTATTCGTTCCTACACCCCGGATGGGGAAGTGGTGATTTTTGTCTTGCATAACTAACTATGAAAAGGAAAGGGTTCACTTTGTTAGAAATTATGATCGTCATCTCCATAATTGGGACCCTCCTTGCTTTTTTCGTGCCCCCGCTCGTCTCCCGAATCCAGCAGAATGCCCGGATTACCGCGACAAAGCGGAATCTTATGGAACTGCGAAAGGCGATTGTCGGCAATCCGGAGATTATCGGCGGTGGTCAATATTTAGACTTAGGATTTAAGGGCGATGTGGGCCGTTTGCCTCGTCATTTAATTGAACTCCTTACTAACCGTCCGGATACAGTGAGAGGATTTGAATATCCAGGAAGGGAATCAATTCCGGCTTGGGACCCTTTCACTAAAAAGGGTTGGCATGGTCCTTATGTGCGGGATGATGGCAAATTGGGTTTCTTAGAAGATGCCTGGGGTAATCCGATTCTTTATCACATCTCACCGAGTGGGGAAACGATAGGTTTAAAGAGTGCTGGTCCGGATGGTGAGTGGTATCCACCACCAAGCGGCTCAGCCGAGAATGACGATATCATTGTCTTATTTTAAATAATGAGGAGAGGTGTTACCCTTTTGGAACTTCTGGTGGTGATGGTGATCATTGGGATTTTGGCTACCGCTGCGGTCAGGACTTGGGATGTGACGATGGAAAAAGGTAGATATGAGGAGACCTTCCGGGAATTGGAAGAAATCTCTCGGGCGATTGTTGGTGATGAGCGGATTGTTGTTTCCGGAGAAAGGGTAGACTTCGGTTTTGTTGGTGATTGTGGGATGCTGCCGAGGAATTTAATTGACTTAGCCCAAAGACCGGATTATGTGGATTCCGCCCTGTGGCGCGGACCCTATGTGAAACCGACCTTTGCCGAAAATCCAAGAAGTTTCCTCTTTGACGCCTGGGGCGACTCTTATATCTATATTCCGGAAAGTCTCTTCATTAGGAGTTTTGGTGGAGGAAGTGATATTGATTACCGGAGGTGGATAACCAAGAAATTCGCTACCAGAATTGGTGACCTCTTAAATAACCGAGTTGCTGGAGTTATTGAGGACGCCTTTGGTAATCGGCCCAAAAATAGTGATTTGACACATCTCTCCCTCTATCTCTTTTATCCCTGGCAGGGTCATACCTTAGTGGATTCTATGGAATTTGACCCTTTAAGACCGGGGGAATTTTCTTTTGAACCGGTGCCGCAGGGGAAGGTGAGATTGGTGGCGGTTTATCGGGGAAGTGTGCCATCCGATTCTATTGACCGCTACCTTACGGTCTATCCGAAGATTGGTAAGCAGGATTTGATTATTCGGTTTGGTAATGTCCTATTTTAATATGAGGAGAGGCGTTACCCTTTTGGAATTAATCATTGTGATGCTCATCATTGGGGTCTTAGCGAGTGTTACCCTTTCGGCAATTGACCGGGTTCGGGAAAGAGGTCTTTTTGATGAGACGATGGCGGAGATGAAGGCGATTGTTAAGGCGATTACCGGAGATCCAGAACTATTGAGCGACGGCAAAAGGATTGATTTTGGTTATGTCGGTGACCTGGGGAAACTGCCGGATAGTTTAGGAGGTCTTATCCGTCCCGAAGGGGAATTGTGGAAAGGTCCTTACTATAAGATTAGTTTTAGGGAAGATGAAGAGAGTTATAAGAAGGATGCCTGGGGTAGATATTACCAGTATTCCCCGGAGGATTTAACGATAAGGAGTTTTGGTAACGGTCAAGTTACCCTCACCTACCGAATTGCCGATAGTTTATCCGACCTCTTTAATAATACCGTTTACGGTCAGGTCCTGGATCGGGAAAATACCCCACCTGGAGATTTAGCGGAAAGACTAATTTTGAAAATTACCTATCCCAGAAATGGGGAGATGAGAGAAGATTCAGTCCAGCCTAACCGGGATGGTTTTTATCAATTTAGCGGTGTACCAATTGGTAGACACTGGTTAAAACTTGTTACCCCTTATGAAACCTTGGGGAAATATGCAATAGTGACGCCGAAGTCAAAAGTTCTCGTTGATTTTCGGGTGCCGAGATTATTTAGGGGGAACTTAATTTATCTCTCTTCGGATACCCTAACCTCCTCGGACACAGTTCTCTTTTGGGTTCATAACTGGACAAAGGATACAATTAAACTGTTTTATCTTAACGTTTTAGATGTGATGATACCCGAGACCGTAGTCTGTTATAATAAGGTCACGGCTCGGGATTCGGTTTGTTATTTGGGCGATAAGATAAAGGAGGGAGAAATTGCCCAATTTATGGGTGGTGATATTGATACCCTATTGGTCTTTCCCGAAGAGAGGTTAAAGTTTACGATCGGTAGTTTCACTGATACCTTGACGCCGCCTAATACTAAAAATATGGCAGAGAGGAGAATAAAGATTCGTTTTAGTGATGGTTCCTTAATTGATTTTAAGGTTGGGGATTAATATGTTTTATTGTGGGGGAGGATAAATGGCTGATTTTAATATTAAGAAGATTTTTAAACCAGAAGGTAGAGGCGAGTTAAGTATTGATATCGGAACCGGTTCGGTTAAATTCGTTTTGATGGATAAAGGAAGGGTTGTTGATTACGGTTTACGGGAGATTACAGAGGTGACCGATGTGCCGGGAGTGATCCGGGATTTATTACGAGATATAAAACCTTCTCAGGTCTATACCTTCGTCTCGGGCCCGGCAGTGAGTATGCGGCAGGCGCCATTCCCCAGGATGTCAAGGAAAGAGTTGAGAGATTCCATCCTTTTGCGTCTTGACCGCTATTCACCATTTTCTTTAGATGAGGCGATTTTAGATTTCCACCCCTTAGGTGTGGTGATGGAAGCAGGCGCTCCACGGGATAATGTGATGGTGATTGCCGCCCGAAAGGATGTGATCTCCGACCACATCTCAACGGTGAGGAAGGTTGGTTTGGAGCCGACCGCGATCTCGGTTGTGCCTTTCGCCCTGGCGGGAGCGGTGAGGCAATTTGTGAAACCCCGACGGGAAGAGGTGATTTGCGTTTTGGACATCGGCTCGGAATTCACCGATATCGTCTTTATGCGTGGGGAGAATATTGAACTCGCCCGGACGGTGACCGTGGCCGGCAAGAGTATTACCGAGGCGATGACCATTTCTATTGCCACAGAGGAAGGGCAACTTTTCCTCACCGCCGAAGAGGCAGAAAGATATAAAAGAGAATACGGTATACCGCCGGAAGATTCCGAAGACCGCTTACCTTCAGGAATTAAGGTGAAGAGAATTTTCGCGGTGCAGAGGACCGCCTTGGAGCGATTGATCGCGGAATTGGACCGGAGTATTGATTTCTACAAACGGGAGTTTTCGGTTCCAACCATCTCCCGGATTCTTTTGTGCGGAGGCGGTGCGCTGATGCGGGGATTGCGAGAATATATGGAAGCTAACCTAAAAATTCCCACTGAGATTTTTGACCCGTTTAAAGCCTATAACCTTTATAAACCCGGGACGAAAGAAGAGATTGGTCCCCGTTTGGTCGCGGCCCTCGGTTTACACTTTGACCACCGGGCAATTAATCTCTTACCAACCGAACTGAAGGCAAAACGTTATCAGAAGCGGGATATCGCCTTAGTGGTAGGGATGATGGTTATCGCCATTCCCATTTTTATCCTTATCTATCTCTTTTTAACAACCCAAGAGGTTGTGGATAAAGGGAAGTTGCGGAGGGTGGAAAAAGAATTGAGGGAAGAGGAGAAAATTGCCCAGGAACACCTTGCCCTTTCCAAAAGAGTTTCAGACTTAGAGGCAGAAGGTAAACTTTTACGGAGCATCGTGGGTGAAGAGGAGATCACCGTTCCTTTCCTAAAATATATCAGTCGAGCTATTCCGAGTAATATCCAACTGACCAGCCTCACTTTTACCGGATTGAAAACAGTGAAGATGAAGGGGATTGTGACCGGCTTACCAGAATTTCAGGAGATTGATTTAGCCTCCTTTATGGTTAACCTGGAATTGGGGAAGGAGATGAAAGGGGTAAAACTGGTAAGTAAGACGAAGACGATTCTGGAAGGGGAAGAGGTATTGGAATTTGAATTGGAATGTGAAAAGGAGTAGAATATGAATATTAAAGAGAGGGGTGTTTTGTTAATCGGCATAATCGTTATTATTCTGATCTTTCTTTTCTTTGTCTTTGTCCTCTACCGACCACGCATCAGTTCGCGGATGGCGGTGAATGCGAAAATTAAGGAGATGCAGAAAAGGATAAGTGAAATTCGTGCCCTGGCTCGGGAGATTGAGAGATTAAGAATGAAGATTGAGGAGTTGGAGGAGGCAAATCGGACCTTTATGGAAAAGGTGGCACCGCGGCGGGCAACCTTAGAATTGGGAAAGAGATTGGCGGAAGAGGCAAAGAGATATAATGTTCGTTTTATCGCGGTTCGGCCACCTGGACTTGATACCCTTTTAACCCAAGAAACCCCGGAAGTCCCGATCCGACCTCTTCCTTTAGAAGTTACCTGTCAAGGGAAGTATCTGGATATCGGACATTTTATTGAATCACTAAAAGACTTCCCGTTTTATGTGAAGGTTCACGAATTGGATATGACAAGTAAAGCGGAGTTACGGCCGGAGATTGAAGCGAAATTACTAATTAATATCTATACCTCCAGTCTCTTGGATAGGAGGGAGATGTGAGACGCGGTATCGTTCTTTTAATCATCATTGGCCTCCTTATTTTCCTCGGCTACCGGGTTCTTTCCAAACCGTCAAGACGACCCGCAACCTCTCGCCGGACCACTACCGATACCGTAGCGACCCGAAGACGAACTGGTCGTCGGGCTGGAACTTTGGAAAGAAAGAGAACCTCTCGGGAAGAAAGACGGTTAGAGAGGCAAAAGAGGAAAGAGGAGAAGAAGAGATTAAGAGAGGAGAGGAGACGGAGAAGATTAGAAGAGAAGATGCGGAAGCGAGCAATGCGCCAGAGAAAGGGAAAGAGGGTCGGTTATAACTTGCTCCAGGCAATTTTTTATAGTGAAAGCGGCAGTTATGTGATTATTGATGGCAAAACCTATAAGGTTGGAGATGAGATTAGCGGTCGCCGGATTGTGAAGATTGAGAAAGATAAAATTATTGTTGAATACCATGGGGCACAAAAGTCTGTGAAAGTGGGAGAAAGTATTACCCCACTTTCTCTAACTCCGACGAGAAGGAGGTGAGGAAGATGAGGCAGAGAATAATTATCATTTTAGTAATTATCATTGCGGTAGTTCTTATTTTAACCCTCACCCGGGGAAAACCCGAAAGGAAAAGGGTGGCGGAAAGAAAAACAACTTCTCTCACCGCCAAGCCGAAGGAAGAATTGGCAAAGCCGGTACCCGAGGTGAAGGAGGAAAAGAGAAAAGAAGAGAGGAAACCGGCTACCACCTTAATCCCGGCGGAGAAAGAGGTGAGTGAAGGATGGGGAGAGGATCCATTCGTGCGCGATTTCTCTTTTTTAACAGAGATTAAAGACCTCCGTTTAACGGCGATTACCATTTCCGAAAGTAAATCCTATGCTCTGATTAATAATATGATTGTGAGCGTGGGCGATGAGATTGCCGGGAAAAGGATTGTGGCAATTGATAAGGATAAGGTAGTGGTGGAAAAAGGTGGTAGAAAATTTGAAGTCTACTTAGGTCAGTAAAAGGAGAGGAAGATGAAGAAATTAGGAAAAATACTTTTTATTTTCACACTTCTTTTTGCCGCCTCTTTTCTCTGGGCGATAGAGAAAGAGGTAAAGAGAATAAGTATTGACCGACTTTTAGAAGGCACACGCGTTACCGTGCAGACGATCGGTTCTCCCAACATCGGTACCTTCTATCAGGAGGAACCGCCTGCGGTGGTGATGGATATTTTTGATGCTGTGAATAAGATTGAGCCGGAGACGATGAAATCAGAGATTCCCCCTGTGAGGAAGGTAATTGTGAAGCAATGGAAGGAAGAGCCCAAAATTGTTCGGGTGACAGTTGAATTGGACCGTCTCTACCGTTATCGGGTAGGAAGGGAGAAGGATTTTATCTATTTGGAGATTACTGATGAACCTTTTGAGATGAGACCGGAGAAGAAGGAAGAGGAAAAGACAGTGAGTCTGGATGTGAAGAATGCGGATATTATTGATGTCTTAAGAATGCTGGCGAGTCTCTTCCAGGTTAATTTTGTTTCCTCCCCAGAAGTGAAAGGAACAATTACTATGCGCTTAGAGAGAGTTCCCTTTCCCATCGCCCTTGATGCTATCTTAAAAGCGGTGGAATGTAATGCGGTTGATTTGGGGGGAGGGGTGATTATGGTGAAACCACGGAAGAGGGAGATGGAAGGAGAGTTGGCAACGCGGATTTACTTCTTAAACGATGTGGAAGCGGATGATGCCAAAAAAACTGCGGAAAGACTCCTTTCCGAAAAGGGTAAAGCGGAACTCTCTTACCGCCGAGTTGGAGAAGGTGGTGGTTCCAAGAGGGCGTCCATTTTAGTGGTTACTGATATTCCCGAAAGGTTGGCGAAAATTGATGAGGTGATGCGGGAATTAGATAAGCCTTCTCCCCAGATTACGATTGAGGCAAAATTTATTGAAACAACTTTGAATGCCGATGATATCTATGGGGTTGACTGGTCAATTCGCGCCGCGGCAACAACGGAACCACCGGAGATTGGTAAAGAAGCGGCATTGCCCATTATGATGAACGAGATGGTTTTGGGTAAAATCACATTTGCCCAAATGTCGGCGGCTCTTGATTTAATCCGGAGCCGGGGGAAGGCAAAACTTTTGGCTAACCCGAAGACCTTGACCCTTGATAACCAGACATCAGAGATTACGATGGGGGTAGAAATTCCGATTCTGCAAGTAAAAGTTGACCCGGAGACCAGAGAGCGGACCTATACTTGGCAGGAGAGGTATATACCAATCGCCCTCTCGGTAACGCCTCATCTCACGGAGGACGGTCGGATTAACATGGAGATTAAGACGCGTATTGAAGCAATCACCGGTTGGAAGATTGCCCAGGAACAGGAACTACCGATCGTCGCCAAACGTGAGGCAAGAACTCAGATTAGTGTTCGGGATGGCGAGGTGATTGTGATTGGTGGCTTGGTTAAAGAGCAGGAGACCCAATCTGTAACCAAGGTGCCAATTTTGGGTGATATCCCACTTTTGGGTAATCTCTTTACCCACCGCAGTACCAAGAAAGAGAAGAATGAGTTGATAATCTTTATCATTCCAAGGGTTTTACCAGCAGAAGGATAAAGTTATAGGATAAAGATTTCTTTTCTCTTCTTCCTCTTTGGTCTAATTATCGGTAGTTTCCTTAATGTTTGTATTTATCGGATACCGAGGAAAATCTCAATAGCCTTTCCTCCTTCCTTCTGTCCGAATTGTAAAAAGAGGATAAGACCTTATGACAATATTCCGGTATTAAGTTATCTCTTATTGGGAGGTAGGTGTCGCTATTGTCGGAAGAGGATTTCTCCAATTTATCCAATCGTTGAATTCTTAACTGGAATTACTTTCTATCTTTTATACTTAAAACTTTCCCTTTCCTTTTCCCTCTTTATCTCCTTGGTCTATTTTTCCCTATTACTGCTCACCGCCTTTTTGGATTGGCAGGAGAAAGCAACTTATGACCTAATCATCTACTTGGGCGTAATCTTCGGTTTTCTCTTTAACCTCAAAAACCCAATTTTTTCCCTTATTGGAATACTGGTGGGTGCTTTCACGATTTTTCTCTTTCGACTCTTGGGGTTTCTCTGGCGCAAAAAGGAGATGATGGGAACCGGTGATATATTTTTAGGGGGGATGATTGGTTCTTTATTGGGTTGGCAATTTACCTTACTGGTAATCTTCCTGGGTGCCTTTTTCGGGGTTTTAATCTCTTCAATCCTTATCGCCTTGAAGGTCTGGAAAAGGGATAGTTATATACCGTTTTGTAGTTTCTTATCTTTGGCTACTGGTTTGGTCTTTTTCTTTGGGGATAAGATATTAGATCTTTATCTCAATTTTTTTCGCTTCCGGGCTGGATGAAGTTTCTCTTTTAGAATTTAATCACCTTCTGCCAAAGGCTACCTTCCTTGGTCTTAATCCGGACGAAGTAGACACCAGCGTTATTTGCCTGCCAGACGAAGTGGTAGTTTCCCGGATTAGAAATCCCTTCCTGCAATTGGGCAATCTGCCGACCCGTAGCATCATGGATGGAGAGAGAGACTTCGCTTCTCTTTTTCAATTCGTAGGCGATATTTAAGGATTGGTTAAAGGGATTAGGATAGCAGGAGATTTGGGTTAAATTCTTTAAGGGTGTCTTCTCTTCTTCCATCCCGACCATTTCGTGGAAGCCGGCATATTTGGCGATATAGTTATTAGGACCGCCTGCCGCCAGTTCCATTATCGTGACCCAGAGGGTAGCATTTCTTGGGTCGTATTCCACACCGCGGGCGTTATAGAGTTCGGGAATTAAGAAGCGTTGGAGGATGGTGAGATTATCTCGGTTCATCTCGTAGACACCAACACTGTCAAGGGCGGTGCCTTGGGAGTTGAAGGAGGTATAAACATGGATGAGGGTTGGGAGATTGGGGTTGGAAGGGGTTCTTTCTAAGGCGAGACAGCGGGGACCATAATTGGCACTTAAAGGAACATTCATTCTTCTTATCTGATTTCCTAAGGTGTCAGTAACATAGATATAACCGGGTAGGGCACCCAAAGCACTTCTGCGGTCTGCCAGATATAAGATGCGGTTATTCTCATCCCAGGCAAGTCCGGTTGGATAGTCATTAGCCGGGTTACTGAAATATCTGAGAACCGAACCAGTAGCGGATATTTTATAAACTCTTTTTGTCTGATTGGAAGCAACCCAGAAGGTATTGTCATAGGCACAGTATTTGATATCGGTGCAGGCACTTTCGTTATTTGGGGTTGGGATGGTGCCTAAGGGGGTGAGGAGAGAATCGGAGGAGAACATATAGATATTTCTCGCTCGGAAATGGCAGACATAGATTCGGTTATTGGTCGGGTTGTAGGCGATACCATAAAGACCAGCAGTGCTCGGCACACCAGATACCTGGGTTGGACCCCATAATCTGGTTCCTGGTTGCTGAACGGGTTGACCAATGGTTAAGGTGAAGGTTCTGGTCCAGGATGTTTCATTACAGACTAAATAGAGGGTTAAATTGGCGGTATAGCCTCGCGGTGTAGAAGAACTGGCACTTAAAACAAATGGGTCGGAAAGGTTATTGGTGCTATCATTACCCGGCACATTACCGAAATTGGCAAGAGAGTCAGAGATAGTAAGATATGGGTCATTTTCTCTTAGTGTTCCCCTCAGATTGGTTGCTTGGATCGCGGTGGTATTTTTTAAGTAGGTGATTAGATTGCCGGTTTCACCTGGGTCAAGCCGACCATTGCCATTTTCACCAGTAATCGCGGTGCGGGCGAGGATGATATTTGGTTTATTGGCGGGCACCATCGCATCTAAGATCTTCTTGCAATTTAACCTTCCCCAGCCGTAGTTATTATTAGGATAGGTGCCGCCTTGGGAAGGGCGGTCGGCATTATTGGTGATATAATTAAATGCCTGGTCTGGGGTTAAACTGGGCATCTTTTCCAGCATTAAGGCGACTGCGCCACCAACATGGGGAGAAGCCATTGAGGTTCCGGACATTGTACCATAACTACCACCAGGAAGAGCGGAACGGACTGTGCCCGGAGCGGAAATCGCGGGATTGATTAAGTTCCAATCGCTTCTGGGCCAGTTGGCGGGATTGTTCCAGGGGTCTTGGTTTGGTGCCGGTCCACGGCTGGAATAACTTTCAATATCATCATTGGAGTTGGTGGCACCAACGCCAATCACGATGGGATAACTCCCTGGAGCATTAGAAGTTCCGGAGGAAGGACCGCTATTGCCAATGGAGGCAACAACAATAATGCCAAGATTTCGCAAATTGACAATATAACTCCACCAGGTGGTTGTCGTTCGGCCACTTCCCCAAGAGTTGGAGATGACATTGGGACGACCGGTATTGGCAAACCAGTTAAAGCAAGCACTTATCCAGGATGCTTGACCAGAACCATTAGCATCAAATGCCTTGGCGCAGATGAAAGTAGCACCCGGGGCAACACCGATGTCGTTGGCGAAAGGTCCTAAACCATCACCCCCGGTCATTGTGCCCATGGTGTGGGTGCCGTGACCATTGTCATCATAAGGGGAACTTTGACCATTGACCGCATCGTACCAGCCATTGGTGGAGCGCCAGCGACCACCAAATGCCGGATGGGTAACTTCAACTCCGGTATCCATATTGGCAACAACCACCCCTTGACCGGTATAGCCATCCATCCAGCAGGTATCCGCTCTCACTTTGGTGATGTTCCATTCCGGGGTTTCGGTGGCATCTTGCTCGGTTGTCTCCCCGAGCCAGACATCATCAAGTTTGACAATGAAGTCATCCATCACAAAGTCAACATCTTCCCGATTGGCTAACTCTCTAATCACTTCTGGGGTTGTCTTTAAGGCGATATCAGAAACCAAAGAAAAACATCTTATATCTTCGGCTTTTACAGTTTTGAGATATTCCAAGATGCCTTTCTGCGCTCTTTCGGCAACAAATTTTAAGTATTCAATCTTTTCGTCATAGGTGGCATCGGGAGGTAAGAGAGAAAGGTCGGCTTGTTCTTTGGTTCGCACGATGATGCCGATCATATCCGAAGGGGAAGCGTTTTTTAAGATTGCCTCAAGTTCTGGGACAATCCTCCCTGCCCAGAGGCAGGCGGCTAAGAAGAAAAGGATAAATAGCCTTTTCATTTAAGACCTCCAAAAGGCTTTTTAATATAAAGCATTTTTTCCTCATCCAGCCCGGAAGCTGGATTGGTTAATTTTAATTGAGGAATGGAAAAAGTCAAGGATACACTTGGCTATAATGTTCCTAAATAGTCTATAGACCATTCAGGCTTAGATCGGAAGAAGATTGTGGCTAAAGCAAAGGTATTATGGAGACAGAATATAAAATTTATGTTAAAAAACTATTCGCTCAAATTAAGAAGGTAAGTATTTATGGCAATCGTCCTCTCTCAATCTTATGCTCAAAAAACAGACTTCCCCAATACGCCCGACAAGTCCTTTTAGAAAACCTATTAAGAAGGGTGGTGTGATTAAATATAAAGTAAAAAAGGTTTTGCTTTTTTAGAGCCGCTTAAAACTATTCAGAATTATCTTGACCAGGACTAAATTTCGCAAGTTTTTCATAATTTTTATTATTCCATCCTAATTAAATTAGGCGACATAAAAGTCGCCTAACAAGAAAAGCCCTTTCTTTTTAAGTCTTTTATTCTCAACAATTTATTGCTTTTGAGATAAATTTTAAGTGAGCCCTACCACCGCCTCCTTTATTACCTCCCCTCCCACCTTTTATCCACGCTTCGGACGATGCTTTCGGGAGTAATTTTTCCGGGAGTTAGATCTCTAATTTTTCCCCTAATTTCTTTCGGAAAGAGATGCCTGGTTTTCTCACTGGTTTCTTCTTTCGGAAAAGGCATATGAAAATTTCTAATTTCTTACCTAATCCCCGGACTAATTTTGAAAGGGGAGGAATGGGTAGCGAGATATTCGGTTTTTTAAATCTCTTCTGTTTGACAAAGCCTCAAATGTCAAGTAAAATAGATTATGAAATCATTTTTGGCCGAGATTTTTACCGGTTTAGATATTGACTATGGTGATATCCGAGTTGAGGAGAGCGCGGTCTCAAGTATTGTCTTTCGGGGCAAGGAGTTGGACGAATGCCGGCAGAATTTTGAAAAGGGTGGCATCTTACGGCTTTTTAAGAATGGGAATTGGGTCTCTGCCAGTTTCAATCGGATTGATGAGGGCTTAAAAGAATTGGCGAAGAAGAAGGCAAAGGAGTTAGAACTCTTGCCGCCAAAACGGCTTTCGCTTTCCCTTCTTCCCAGAATTGAAATTTATGCGGAAAAGCAAAGGGAAGATTCTCTCCCCTTAACGGCAAAGGTAGAATTATTAAGGGGTTATAATGAGATTCTCCTTCGCTTTCCGGGAATTGTCTCTACTCTTTCTGGTTATGGCGAGCGGGATAAGAAGATTTATTTCTATTCTACGGAGGATAGATACATTGAAGAGGTAAGTAGATACTTTCGGATTTTTTTACAGGCGATTGCCCGGGATGGCACAAATATCCAGGACTATGCCGAATCTTTTGCCTCCCGAAGAGGGATTGCGGATTTACAAGGGAAGGAAGAGGTGGTGGAGAAGATTGCCAAGATGGCATTGGATTTATTGAAGGCGGAAAAGGTTGATGCCGGAGTCTATACCTGTGTCATTGACCCACGCCTGGCTGGAGTTTTTGCCCATGAGGCGTTCGGTCACCTTTCGGAAGCGGACTTTCTCTACACAAACGAAAGGCTGAAGGAGTTATTGAAGATTGGCACGACCTATGGGGTTTCGGAACTGGCAATTGTTGATGACCCAACGATAAAAGATGAGTGGGGGAGTTATCAATTTGATGATGAAGGGGTAGAAAGTAGAAGAACTTCTCTCATTCGGGAAGGGAAGATCTCTTCCCATCTCCATTCCAAAGAGACCGCCTCCGCAATGGGTGAGGATTTAACCGGGAATGCGAGGGCAGTTAGTTATCGCTTCCCACCGATTGTCCGGATGTCTAATACCTTTATTGAACCCCGGGATAAGAAATTGGAGGAGATGATTGGGGAGATTGACAATGGGCTCTATGTGGCCGGGACCAGAGGCGGAACGACCGAATTGGAGTTTTTCACCTTCTCTTCCCAATTTGCTTATAAGATTGAGAAGGGAAAGAAGACAAAGTTGGTACGCGATGTGATAATTCAGGGGAATATCTTTGAGACTTTAAGGAATATTGATATGATTGGCAATGATTTGATTTTCTGGCCCGGGGGTTGTGGTAAGGGGGGACAATCGCCTCTGCCCGTCGCGACCGGTGGTCCTCACATCCGGATTAAAAATTGTCTGATTGGAGGAAAATGATGGAAGAGGTTATTGAGAAATTGAAAGGAAAGGTTGAAGGTTTTGAGATCTTAAAAGACGAAACCTTAACCACCCTCTGTGAATTTCGGGGAGATGAGCCCTATTCCTTGGCGACAAAAGAGGAGGAAGGTTTGGGTTTGAGGGTGATCAAGGATGGAAAGTTGGGTTTTGCCAGCACTACGGATGGAAGCCGAATTTCGGAACTGGTGGCATCCGCGATCCAGACTGCCAATTACGGAGAGAAGGTGAATTTTACTTTTCCGAAGGAAGTTCCTCCGGGAAAGTGCCGACTGGTTAACGAGAAAGTTAAGAAGATCTCTTCGGAACAAATCTTCTCTTTGGGAAGGGAGATTATCGCCGAGACGAAAACACGATTTCCCCAATTTAAGATTGACTTAAACTTACACCATACTATCTTCCGGCGCCGACTTGTCAACTCCTCCGGATTTATTGGGGAATACGAAAGGGTCTTTTACTCCCTTTCTTTTAGCGGGTTGATTGTGGCAGACGATGGTTTGATTTGGATTTATGACTATAAGAATCTCTCTTCGGGCGAACCTTTCTCCCTTTCCGAGTTTGTTGATCAGCAGGTCTTTTTAGCCCAGAATTCTTTGAAGAAGGGGCGCTTAGCGACCAAGACCTATCCGGTAATCTTTGCCCCTTCTTATGGTCTGGTACAATTCTTTTTGCCACTTTTGGTGGGGGTGAACGGGAAGAATTTTCAGAAGAGGATCACACCCCTCTTGGGTCAGGAAGGGAAAGAGATCGCTTCCCCTTTGCTTTCGGTTTATGATGATGGTCTTTTGGATTACGCTTCTGGCTCTGCCCCTTTTGATGGGGAAGGGATAGCCAAAAGACAGACGCCTTTAATAGAAAAAGGGGTTTTTAAGAATTTCCTTTTTGACTTGAAGACCGCTCACCACTCGGGTCGGCAAAGCACCGGGAATGGGGAACGCCATTATAGTAGCGAACCCAACCCCGGTTTGAATAATCTCTTCGTGGCGCCGGGAAAAGACGAACTTTCCGAGGCGTTGCGGGAAGTTCAGGAAGGGCTTCTCGTTTATGAGGTAGTAGGGGGAGGGCAGTCAAATCTCCGGGCGGGGGATTTCTCTTTTAGTGTCGGTTTGGGCTTTAAGATTGAAGATGGGGAGATTAAAGGACGGGTGAAGGATTGTATGCTCGCCGGTAATTTTTATGAGGCACTAAGGAGGATCTCCCGAGTCGGGAAGGATTTGAAGGATCTGGGCAATTTCTATCTTCCCTTTATCAAATTGGAAGATATGAAAGTGACTACCAAATAAATTTGGAGGATTTATGGATTTAGACCGTTATCGGATAGCACCGGAAAGATTAAGAATTAATGTTGACCCAAAAATTTTAGGTTTTGGGACCACGGAAGAGATTCCTTTCTGTGAGGAGATTGTTGGTCAGGACCGGGCGGTGGCGGCATTGCGGATGGGATTAGAGATTGAGAGTATCGGTTATAATATCTACGTCACGGGACCGGTTGGTACCGGAAGGACAACGACGGTGAAGTGTCTCTTAGCGGAGGCGGAAAAGGGGAAGAAGGTTCCGGATGATAAGTTGTATGTGAATAATTTCAAGGATCCGGATTCCCCAAGATTGATTCGGTTGCCCGCGGGAAAGGGTAAGGAGTTTAAGAAGGATATGGAGGATTTTATTGAGCATCTGCAGAAGAACATCCCCTTGGTCTTTGAAGGCGAATCTTATCAGAAGAGGCGAAATCGGTTAGTTGAGAGTTTTAAGGAGTGGAGTTCTAAAAAGACGATGGATTTTGAAAAGAAATTGGAGAAGGAGGGTTTTGCAATTGTGCAGCCCACACCCTTTGTCCGGCCGGAGATTGTCTATAAGTTGGGCGAGAGTTTAGTGAAGATTACCGATCTGATTTATGCGGTGGAAGAAGGGAAAATAAGTCAAGAAGAATACGAAAGGATTAGAGGGCGGTATCAGGAATTGGTGGAGGAGTTGAACAATATCTTTAAGGAGTTGCGGGATAAGGAGAAAGAGACGAGGGAGAAGTTAGCCAATATGGACCGGGAAGAGGTGAAACCTTTACTTTTAGACCACATCCAGGAAATGAAAGAGAAATACAAAAACGAAAAGATTTCTCTCTATTTAGATGAGGTTTACGAATCAATCCTTAATAATCTCTCCCTCTTTCGGGAGAAGAAGGAGGAGGTTCCTTCCGTTGACCCATTTTTGGAATACCGGGTTAATTTATTGGTTGATAATTCCGAAGAGAAAAATGCCCCGGTCATTTTTGAGACTTCCCCTACTTACAAGAATCTCTTCGGGGTAATTGAAAGGGTTTGGGATGCCCGGGGGCAATGGCGTACCGATTTCACTAAGATTAAGGCGGGTTCTTTGGTTAAAGCCGATGGTGGATTTTTGGTCCTCAATGCCTTAGATACTTTAATTGAACCTGGGGTCTGGAATACCTTAAAACGGACTTTAAGAAACCGGAAGGTGGAGATTCAGAACTACGACTTGTATTCTCTATTTTACTATTCCGCCCTGAAACCGGAGCCGATTGATATTGATGTGAAGGTGATTATGATTGGTGACCCAATATTATACTCCCTTTTAGCCACCTACGATGAGGACTTCAAGAAGGTTTTTAAAATCCGGGCGGATTTTGATTGGCAGATGCCTTTTGACGAGAAGATGGCAAAGGAATACGCCAAGGTGATAAAGGCAATTATTGTCAAGGAAGGACTCTTACCTTTTGACAATACCGGGGTTAGCGAGATAATGAATTTCGGCATCCGTTTGGCCGGAAGGAAGAATAAAATTTCTGCCCGTTTTAATGTCATCGCTGATCTCTTAAAGGAGGCATCCTACTGGGCAAAGAAGGGGGGGAAGGATAAGGTTTCAGCCGAAGATGTGAAAAAGGCGATTGAACAACGACAATTCCGTTCCCGGTTGATTGAAGAGAAGATTCAAGAGATGATTGATGAGGGGACTTTACTGATTGATACCGAAGGGAAAGTTATCGGTCAGGTTAATGGGCTTTCCATTTATGATACCGGGGAATATGCCTTCGGTCGGCCCACCCGCATCACCGCCCGCACCGCGGTGGGCAGTCAGGGGATAATTGATATTGAGCGGGAGGCAGAACTATCAGGTAAGATTCATAGTAAAGGGGTTTTAATCCTTTCGGGCTATTTAAGATACAAATACGCTCAGGACCATCCCTTAATTATTAGTGCCAGTATCTGCTTTGAACAGTCCTATTCCGGGGTGGAAGGTGACTCGGCTTCTTCGGCGGAACTGTGTTGTCTCCTTTCTGCCTTGTCAGGACTTCCTCTCCGTCAGGACCTCGCCATTACCGGTTCGGTGAATCAGAAGGGTGAGATTCAACCAATCGGTGGGGTGAATGAGAAGATCGAAGGTTTCTTTGAGGTCTGCAAGAAGAGAGGATTGAAGGGGACGGAAGGGGTGATCATTCCGGAAAGGAATATTGAGGATCTGATGTTAAAGGATGAGGTGATTTCTGCCTGTCGGGAAGGGAAGTTTCATATTTATGCGGTAAAGACGATTGACGAGGCGATTGAGATCTTGACCGGAGTGCCGGCGGGAGAGAAGGACGAAAAGGGAAATTATCCCGAAGGGACGGTTAATTACTTAGTAGCAAAGAAGTTGAGGGAATACGCCTTAAAATATAAGGAATTTATCGGGGAAGAGAAGCCGGTCTAATTTATCTTTTGAGGTAGAAGTTAAAAGGGATGGAAACCCAAACCCGAACGGGAATATCCTTTTGCCGGGCGGGACTAAATTTTGCCTGCCGAGCGGCAACTAATGCCGCCTCATCCAAGGCATCGTTACCCGAAGATTTTAAGATTTGGGCATCAATCACTGAGCCATCAACCTCAACTAATACCTTAACAATTGTCTGTCCTTCAATCCTTGCCCGGCGAGCCATCTCCGGATATTCGGGTTTGGGAATAGAAATGGGGTTCGGTTTTATCTCCACTTTGGCATAAGGGACAATCTGGGGTGTGGTCTCTTCTTTTGGGGGAGGGGTTGTCTCAACCGGTGGTTGGGAAACGACCGTTTCCGGTTTTGGTTTTACCGCTGGAATTGTCTCGGTTCTTCGGGCTAAGGTTTCCGCTCTTGGTCTTTGGGCAAGAGTTTCCGGTTTGATCCTCTCTTCTGGAGGAGTTAATGTCTCTTGGGGAACGAGAGTGGCTTGGGTTGTACTCTCTGGTTTAGTCGCCGCATAAGATATCTTCTTGGGTTTCGGTCGGGAGGAGAGAGCCAGAAAGAGGGATAATGCCAATACTAAAACTATCCCTACGCCAATTAAAGCGGTTTTCGGAATTTTTGGCAGTTTCTTTATCTTAGGATAAGCAACTTTTACCTTTTCTTCTTTCACCGGGATTAACTCTTTCCCTTTACTCAAGATGACTTTTACAACTTCGCCTTCTTTTAAGGTCTCACCAGGCAGGGGGGATTGTTGAATGATAGAATCTTTGGCATAAGTTTCAGAATACTCTTCCCCTTCAATAAGCAGTTTAAGGTTCAGGTCCCAAATAATTTTTTCGGCTTCCTTTCTCTTTTTCCCCAATAATGACGGGACAACAATTATCTTTCTCTCAATCGGTTTTTTTCCTTTACTCAAAATTACCCGAATCGTGCTTCCCTCGGGTAATTCTTCACCCGGGTCTGGGGTTTGACTCAAAATGCAATCTTTGGGAATTTTCTCGGAGAAGTCCTCCCATTCTATAACCAACTTTAATCCGAGTTTACTTAGTTCTTTTTCCGCCTCGGAAATTGTCTTACCGATGAGGTTGGGAGATCGGACCGGCTCTTTGCCTTTACTTAATACCACCCGGATCAAGCCCTCAGTCACTACTGCTTCGGGTTCGGGTGACTGCTTGACGATTCTCCCTTTCGGAATAACGTTATGATATTCCCAAGATTCAGTAACTAACTTTAAGCCTAAATTAGAAACAATCTTTTCCGCCTCGGATAGGGTCTTGTCAATCAGGACTGGGGCTTTAAGTGGTCTTTTCCCTTTGCTGATGACGACCTTTACTTCTTCTCCTAATTTCAATTTCGCTCCCGCGGCTGGAGTTTGGCTCATCACTACCCCGGGAGGCAATTCTGAGAATTCTTCCCCCTCTATTTTAATTTTTAGTCCCAAGGAGGATAGAATCTTTTCTGCCGATTTTTTCTCTTCGTTGATTAAAAGGGGAACTCTCACCAACTCCGGTCCTTTACTCTCAATGATTTTGAGAATATCACCTTCTTTCAATTCGGCACCGGCTTCGGGGATCTGCTTAAAGATTATTCCGGCCGGAAATTCATTGGCGTACTCTTCTTCTATGATTAACCTTAAATTGAGGTCGGCGATAATTTTTTCTGCCTCTTCCTTCTTCTTTCCGATAAGGGGAGGGACTTTAATAATTTTCACCACCGCTGGTTTCTTGCCTTTACTGAGCACCACTTCCACCACCCCTCCCGCTTTTAAGTTTTTGCCGGACGGTGGATTCTGGTCTACGACGGCATTAGCCGGGATATTTTCCGAGAAATCTTCCCTTTCAATTTTTATTTTAAGTCCGAGGCTATTAAGGGTTCTTTCTGCTTCTTTTAATTCCTTACCGATGAGGTTGGGGACGGCAATTAGTTTTTCCCCTTTACTTAAAATCACTTTTACTGTTTCTCCCTTTCTTAGAGATTCGTTTGGAGATGGGGATTGGCGGAGGATTCTTCCCAGGGGGATATCTGGGGAATAATCTTCTCCGGCTACGACCAGTTTCAGTCCTAAGGGGTAGAGGATTTTTATCGCCTCGCCTTCGGTCTTTTCGGTCAGGTCGGGGACTTTAATGAGGGGGAGACCCTTGCTTAGGGTCACCTTTACACTTTCTCCCTCTTTCAATTGGGTTTCGGCAGGGGGCGATTGTTTTAGGACGCATCCCTCTTCAATGGTTTCGGAATAGTCTTGATTTTCAACCAGTAATTTTAAGCCCAAATTCTGAAGGAGGCTTTCCGCTTCCTCCTTTTTCCTGCGGACTAATGATGGGACCTTGACGACTTTCACGACAGGTGGTTTCTTCCCCTTACTCAAAATGACCTTCACCGCCTCCCCGGATTTCACTTCCGTCCCCCCGGCTGGCTTCTGGTTAATGATACTATTGGCGGGAACTGTCTCCGAGAAATCTTCCCTTTCAATTTTTATTTTGAGTCCGAGGCTATTAAGGGTTCTTTCTGCTTCTTTTAATTCCTTACCGATGAGGTTGGGGACGGCAATTAGTTTTTCCCCTTTACTTAAAATCACTTTTACTGTTTCTCCCTTTCTTAGAGATTCGTTTGGAGATGGGGATTGGCGGAGGATTCTTCCCAGGGGGATATCTGGGGAATAATCTTCTCCGGCTACGACCAGTTTCAGTCCCAAGGGGTAGAGGATTTTTATCGCCTCGCCTTCGGTCTTTTCGGTCAGGTCGGGGACTTTAATGAGGGGGAGACCCTTGCTCAATATTATCTTTATCGTTTCCCCTTCTCTCAATTGGGTATTAGGCGCGGGAGTCTGTTTTAAGACCATACCCTCCGGTATCTCTTCGGAATATTCCTCACCTTCAAAGATGATTGTCAATTTATTTCTTTTTGCTTCCGCTTCCGCTTCCGCTTTTCTTTTGCCGACCAGATTGGGACAAAAGACTAATCTTTTTCCTTTACTTAAAATAACCTTTACACTTTCTCCTTCTTTCAATTGGGTGTTAGGTTCGGGCGACTGTTTTATGATAGAGCCTTCGGGGATGGTTTCGGAATAATCTTCTTTTTCGATCATTAATTTCAGGCCCAAGTTAGTTAAGGTCAATTCCGCTTCCTTTTTTGCTTTGCCCACCAGAGGAGGGACCTTAACGATTTTGACGAGCGGAGGTCTCTTTCCTTTGCTGAGAATAACTTTAATCACCTCCCCGAATTTCACTTCCGTACCCACGGCTGGCTTCTGACTGATGATACTATTGGCGGGAACTGTATCTGAGAAATCTTCCCCTTCAATCTTCAGTTTTAAACCCAGAGGAGCAAGGAGTCTCTCCGCTTCCTCTTTCCCCTTACCGATAAGGAGGGGCACGGGGATTGGTTTTAACGCCTTCCCTTTGCTGACGATTATCTTTACCGCTTCCCCTTCTCCCATCAATGTCCCGGGTTCCGGGGTTTGGTAGAGGATTAAACCTTCGGGGGTGATTTCTGAGGATTCCTCCCCTTCCAGAAGGATATTTAATTTCTGGGCATTGGCGATCGCTTCCGCTTCCTTTTTCGTTTTTCCAACCAAGGCTGGGCAGGGAATGGTTTTTACCTTTTCCACGATCGGTATCTTTTCCTCGGGGGGTTGGGTTAAGGCGGCGAGAAATTCTTCGCAGGTCTGGAAGCGTTCGTTGGGCTTTTTGGCTAATGCCTTTTCCACTATCTTTTCCCAGGCGAGAGGGATTTTGGGATTTTTCTCCCTAATTTTCGGGGGTGGGGAGAAGAGGTGCTGCTCTTCTACCGAAGAGGTCTCGGTCCTCTTGAAAGGTACTTCCCCGGTAGCCATTTCGTAAAGGGTAATTCCCAAAGAATAGATGTCGGAGGATTTATTTAGCGGTTTATTTAATATCTGCTCCGGGGACATATAAGGGGTAGTGCCCACCCGAATTTCTGAGGCGAGACCCACTCTTTCCCCACTAATAATCCGGGCGATGCCAAAATCGGTGACCTTAACCTCCCCCGTGGAGGTGAAGAGGATATTGGATGGTTTTAAGTCAAGATGGAGAACGCCCAGGTTGTGGGCATAACCAACCGCTTCTAAGACTTGGCGAAAGATAGAAAGAATCTGCTCTTCGGGTAGCGGTCCTTTTTTAATCAAATCGCTTAGCGTTCTTATTCTTTGCCCATCGGGAAGCGTCATCCCTTCCAGGTATTCCATTACGATATAATAGACTCCTTCCTCCTGGAAGAAATTATGGATGAGGACGATATGGGGATGTTTTAATTTTGCTTGGGTTTCCGCTTCTTTGAAGAAACGTTCCTTAAATTTTGGTTCTTTGGTTAAGAAGGTGTGGAGGGTCTTTAAGGCAACCGGTTGTTCTAAGACGCGGTGGATCGCTTTGTAAACGGTGCCAAAACCACCCTCACCGATTTCTTCAACGATTTTATAATAACCAAAGCCCACAATCCTTTCCGCCATAATCTTATCCTACGGAAAGAGTAGTGAAAAAATTAAAAATGTCAACTATAATTTTCTTTTAATATATTATAATATGAAAAGGGTAAAAATGAAAGTGAAAGAGAAAAAGAGCGGGATAGGGCAAGAGTTAAAAAGTCTACATAAAAGTTTCCACTTGATTCTCACCCTATCCCGGTTTCTTCCTCCCCCAAGGGTAATAGAGAAATCCCATTTAATGGGTATAGTTGACTCCCAGGAGAGGAAAATACCAAAGAGGAGGGATTTATGCTTAACTTAAATCCCAATAACATAATCCCCTTTGGCGTCGACCCTTCAAGGGCCGAGTTAGCCATAGTGAGTATAAACGAAAGACCCACCCTTTTCAAGATAAGAAATAACCAAGATGGCCATAGGGAATTCTTGAAGAGAGTGGTGAAGATGAAAGAAGAGACAGGAAAGACTCCGGTCTTTGCCATTGAAGGAAACTCCCCCTTTGTTCTTGGTTTTACATTCCAGGCTTATCGTCTTGAATTCCCTACTTATGAAATAACGCCTTATCATCTTCATGAAGTAAGAAACCTTCTCCTCGGAGAAGACCAAAACGATTATCGGGATGCCAAGGCCGCAGCAATGGCAATAACCCAATTACCTCAATTGTTAAAACCGGTAAAAAATGATTTGCTCTGGTTCGCCTTGAAAGTTTTAGTTTCTACCCGCCTCCGCTTAGTAAGAGACCAAACAAGGGACATTAACCTCCTTCATAACCATTTGAGCCAAATCTGGGGACCAGTTTATAAAAAGTTCTTTCCCATCCTTAACTCACCCCAAGCCCTTACCTTTTTTTCCACCTTTCCCACCCCGGTTGGCGTTTACGGAGCAGAAGAAGAGGTCTTAAATCTACTACAGGCGCAAGGATTACTTTACTATCGGGTAAAATGGGGTAAAAAGAAGGTAAAAGAGATAAAGGCAGAAGTTAAAGAGATGGACTGGAAAAGAGATGAGTATTTAACCGAACTTGGTCTAATAGTTAAGTCCTTTGCCACTGATGCCTTAAAGAGACTTCGGAGGATTAAAGAGATTGAAGAGAGGTTAAAAGAAAAGGCGAAGGGATGGAAAGAGGGAGAGATTTCTTTACTGAGGACAATTCCTGGTTTTGACTGGGTTTTAGCCTGTTCGGTGGTGGTATTGATTGGTGATTTATCTCGGTTTGAGAGGAAAGCGGATTTTATTGCTTATTGCGGATTAGTCCTTTGTAGTAAAGAGAGTGGGAAAAAGAAAGGGAAGAAGAAGAGGAAGCGAAGGAATAAATTACTCTCCCATCTTTTTTACCAGGCGGCATTGGCTTCTTTGCGGAGTAGCGAGTTATCAAGGAAGTATTACCAGAAGAAGTTACAGGAAGGAAAGAAAGGGAAGCAAGCGATTAGGGCATTAGCAAAAAAGTTAGCAGAGATTACTTATGCGGTTCTTAAAAATAAGGAGCCCTATGATGAAACAAGGCTCCTGAATTAACTATTGACTTTACATAGAGAATCAAGGAGAAGAATCTATTAATCGGACAGAATGATTAAAATCTATCCAACTTTTAGTAAAAAATCTCTTGCTATTTTCTTTTGTTTAATTAGAATAGTAAATAAACCTTTTGGTTAATTTTTTGTCTAAATATTATGGATAAGGAAAAGAAAAGGTTTTTCTTATTAAAGAAGGCGCTATTCCTCTTCACTACTTTTTCTTTTATTTCTTTGGGGGCAGAAACTTTAACGCTTGATGAATGTATTGCTTGGGCAAAGGCAAATAACTTACAACTTTTGGTATCCCGGATGGCAGTGGAACGGGCAAGAAAGGATTTGACTTTAGCCCGGGCGGATTATTACCCCACTCTTGGTCTATCCAGTAGTTATCGTTACAGTAGTAGTTCGGCTCCTGAGGAGAGAGATTGGTTATCTTCTGGGAGGGGAAGTTTTGCCACGGGATTGAGTCTCCAATATCCGCTCTATAAAGGGGGGGCGATTAGAACCGGAGAGAAGATTGCGGAGATTAAGTTAAAGATTGCCGAAGAGAATTACCGGCAGACAGAAAATGAAGTTATTTATTCCTTGAAGCAAGTTTTTTTTAAGATTCTCCAGATGGCAGAACAGATTTCTCTAATGGAGGAGGTTCTCAAAAGGCGCCAGGAAAATTTAATTTTGATTCGGTTAAATTATAATGTTGGTAGAGAGAACGAACCGGATGTGAAGCAGGCGGCTGCCAATTTAGAAGAGACGGAATACGAATACTTAAAAGCCCAGAAGAATCTCTCTTTGGCGAAAAAGGAACTCGCTCAGATTCTCAATCGTCCCGGAGAGGAGATAGAGATTTTTTATGAAGATAGAGAAAAAAGTTTCCCTTCGCTTGATAGTTTATTAAAAGAAGCGGAGGCGAGAAGGCCGGAGATGATTGTTGCCCAAAAGAATCGGGAGATTGCTCAAAACCAGGTTAAATTAGCGAAGAGTGCTTATTTTCCGACTCTCTCTTTCTCTTCTTCTTATGGTTGGCAGGGAAGTAAAATTACCGACCAAAAAGACAATTGGGGATTAGGGGTCAACCTTTCTTTACCCCTCTTCAATGGCTTTGCCACTAAGGCGAAGGTGGCGGAGGCAAAAATTTCCTTAAAGCAAGAGGATTGGCAAATGTCAAATTTGAGATTAAAAATCAGACAGGAGGTGGAGGAGGCATATACGAATTGGCAATTAAGCGAAAAGAACGTAGCGGTGAGGAAGAAGATGTTGGCGGTGGTGCGTTCTGCTTACCAACTAACAAAATTACAATACGAACAAGGCAGAACCACTTATTTCTTTTTACAACAAAAGGAAGGAGAATTGACCCAGGCGGAGAATAATTATCTTAATGCCCTTTATAATTTCCGCCTGGCGATTGCCACCTTAGAAAAGGTTTTGGGAAGGAGTGATTGATGAAGAAGTTTTTTATCTTTATTTTAATTTTAATAGTGATAGTGGTGGGTTTTTTCTTTATCCGCAGACGCTCAGTAAAACCGAAGGAGGAGATATCTTCCGTTTTGGAAGTGAAGAGAGGGGATATTGAGGTTAAGGTTTTGGCGACCGGAACCATTCAACCCTATACCCGAGTGGAGATTCGTTCCCCGGTGAGCGGTCGGGTGGAAAGGGTGGAAGTAGACGAAGGGGATTTGGTGAAGAGCGGTGACATTTTGGCTTGGATTTCCAGTGAGGACCGGATTGCTTTAATTGATGCGGCCCGCTCCGCCTTAGAGACGGCACAGAAAAGTAAAAACGAGGAAGCGATAAAAGAGGCAAAAGTTGCTTACGAAATTGCCGAAAAGGCTTATAAACCAGTTCCTTTGACTAATTCCCTAGCAGGAGAGGTGATTAGTCGTGCCTGTGAACCGGGTCAGAATGTGACACCCCAGACTGTGCTTTTTGTCATTTCCGACCGACTGGTGGCGAAGGTTCGGGTTGATGAGGCAGATATTGGTAAGATCACCATAGGCCAATCGGCAATCATTACCCTTGATGCCTTCCCCAATGAGCCGGTTGCCGCCCGGGTAGCAAAAATCGCTCGGGAGGCACAGGTGGTCTCGGATGTGGTGGTCTATGATGTTCTGGTTGAGCCAATAAGTGTGCCGGCACGTTGGGCATCGGGTATGACCGCTAATGTCTCCTTTATGGTGATGAGTAAGAAAGGGGTTTTAACTTTACCGAATGCGGCAATAAGGGAAAGAGAAGGTGAAAAGTTTGTGATGGTGATGAGGGAAAATCGGCCGGAGCCAAGAAGGATTGAAACCGGCGCTACCGATGGGAAGTTGACCGAAATTTTAGCGGGATTGGAGGAAGGGGAGAAGGTTCTAATAGGTGGTAGTTTCCCTGGAAGGGGGGAGAGGAGAAGTGAGGCGGAGCGTCGTTTCCGGCAGATGATGAGGCAGATGCCGCCAGGAGGCTTCCGTTGATTGAGTTAAGAAACATCACCAAGATTTACCGGTTGGGTAAGGTTGAGTTACGCGCCTTAAATAATATCTCTTTTTCTATTACCGATGGTGAATTCATTGCCATTATGGGTCCTTCGGGTTCGGGAAAATCAACCCTCCTTAATATCCTCGGTTGTCTTGATGTGCCCACGGAAGGGGCATATTTAATTGATGGGGTGGAGGTGAGCAAACTTTCGGATAGGCAATTGGCGCAGATTCGGAACGAGAAATTTGGTTTCGTCTTCCAAAATTATAACCTCCTTCCCCGCCTCAATGCCTGGGCTAATGTGGAATTGCCTCTCATCTATTCGGGGAATTATCATCGGCGGAAGGAGAAAGTTTTCCGCGCCTTAGAGGTGGTGAATCTGAGAGAACGGGCGTTTCACCGGCCGAGTGAACTATCCGGTGGGGAGCAGCAGAGGGTGGCAATCGCCCGGGCTTTGATTAATGAGCCGTCAATTATTCTGGCTGATGAGCCAACCGGCAACCTTGATTCCAAAACCGGGAAGGAGATAATGGAGATTTTGACCGGATTGAATGAGAAGGGGATTACGATTGTGATGGTCACCCACGATAATAACATTGCCAATTATGCCCAAAGGATAATTCGTTTACGCGACGGCGAGATTATTGAGGACGAAAGAAGAAAAGAGATGGTTTCTCTTCCCAAAAAACCGAGCCCCACCTTTCAGCGTAAGAGAAAATTTTCTCTGGCGGAATTGAAAGAGAGTGTTAAGATGGCAATCTTTTCTATCTTAGCAAATAAACTGCGTAGTTTCCTAACGATGCTCGGGATTATCGTTGGCGTTGCCGCGGTGATTACAATGATTGCTCTTGGGCAGGGTGCCAGCGCCCAAATCACCCAACGGATTAAACAGATGGGTTCAAATTTAGTGATGGTCAATCAGTTCCGGCGGATGGTCGGTGGGGGGAGTGTCACTCCCCTTTCTTATAGCGATGCCTTGGCAATTAAGGAAAAGATTACTTCAGTTGCCCGGATTGATGCCTCCTTCCGGCAGCGGGCGCCGGTGGTTTATGGCAACTTAAATGTCAATACCGAAATAAATGGCGTGACGCCCAATTTCCCTATCGTCCGAAACTTTCCCGTAGAAAGGGGTTCTTTCTTTACGGAAGAGGATAATCAATTGATGCGCCGGGTGGCGGTTTTGGGCAAGACCGTGGTGAAGAAACTCTTCGGCGAGGAAGACCCGATTGGGCAGTACATAAAGATTAGGAGGGTGATCTTCCAGGTGATTGGGGTGATGAGTGAGAAAGGGAGTAGTGGATTTCGGGATGAGGATGATGTGGTCTTTATCCCTCTGCGCACCGCCCAGAAGAGGTTATTCGGTTTAGATCGGGACCGGGTGATGGAGATAAATATTGAAGTGAAGAATGAGAAGATGATTGATACCACTATCAAAGAGGTTACTCAACTTCTAAGGGAGCGGCACCGGATCCGGGAAGGAGAAGAAGATGATTTTAATGTCCGCTCCCAGGCGGAGATTCTTTCTACGGTGCAGGAGACGAGTCGCACCTTTACCTTACTTCTGGCGGGAATTGCGATTGTCAGTCTCATCGTTGGGGGAATTGGGATTATGAACATTATGTTTGTTTCGGTTACCGAGAGAACCAGGGAGATTGGGATTCGCAAGGCGATCGGCGCCCAGCGGATTGATATCTTAGGGCAGTTTTTGATTGAGGCGGTGATTGTCTCTCTGTCCGGTGGGATAATCGGGATTCTCTTGGGTATTGGCGCGAGTAAATTGGTCAGCCGGTTTGCCGGTTGGACAACAATTATTACCCCGACTTCTATTTTATTATCCTTCTTCTTTGCCTTTCTCGTGGGATTTTTCTTTGGGGTCTATCCGGCACGGAAGGCTTCGCTTCTCAATCCGATTGAAGCCCTCCGCTACGAATAGAAATTTTTTTGGGAAGAGAAACGTCTCTTATTTTCCCTATGCTGATGAGTCTTAAAATTAGTCCGCCGATGAGAAATTTTATCATTTCCCTCCCTGGACCTTTTTCCCCCACCTTTCTTTTTCCCTTTCCCTTGCCATTGATTGGGCGTTTCATTCTTCCTTTTATTAAACTATAAATTAGGTCATTTAAAAGAGGAGAAAGGGCTGGGAGGTGGTGGTAGGGGGGATAACCTTTGAAAGGTGATATCTCCTATGATACAACCCAACCAATCACTTTCTTAATCTCTTCTATCCCAATCGCCCCTTCCCGTAAGATGCGGGGTGGGGTTTGGGTGAGGTCAACAATAGTTGACTCTTTACCGATTTCGGTCTTTCCGCCATCAAGGATTAAATCAATCTCTTCCCCAATACTTTTTATCACATCCTCAGCGGTTAAGGGGCTTTTCTCACCATGGCGGTTAGCGGAGGTGAGGGTGAGAAAGGTTTTACTTCTTTCTATTATCTTTAAGGCAACGGGCGAACGGGGAATTCTCACTGCGATATTATCTCGGTGACCGCTCAAAGTTAAAGAGAGGGAAGGTTTTTTCTTTAAGATACAGGTGATTGGACCCGGGGAGTATCTTTTGAATAGTTCTATTGCCAAAGCGGGTATCTCCTCACAGATTTGGTAAAGGTCACTAATATCTTTTATCCCAACTATTAAACCTTCGCTCAAAGGACGTCGTTTCACCAAAAAGACCTGGCGCACCGCGGATTCGTTTTTAATATCACAGGCAAGGCCATAAACGGTTTCCGTTGGTAAGGCGACTAGACCCCCTTCTTTAATAATTCTTACCGCCTCTTCTATTACCGTCTCTTCGGGCTCTTTCGGATTTATTTTAATTATTTTCGCCATCCGTTTTCAGACCTTCCACGGCGATGATTTCGTAATCCTCCCCTTCCCAATTTATTCTCTCGCCCGTGCGCTTTCCCAAAAGGGAGCGACCGAAGGGGGATTGGTAGGAGATGATATTCTTTTCTAAGTCAATATCCCAGGGACCGAGGATGGTCCATTCCTTAATCTCATTGGTCAATAAATTTCTTATCCTTACTCGGCTCCCGATTTCTACTTCGGTCAAATCTCCTTTGGGGAAGGTTATCGGCACCGCCTTGGCTAAATCTTCCTCCAATTTCTTTATCCGGTTCATTAACCGGTTCCTCTCTTCCTTGGCGATTTTGTATTCGTAATTCTCCGAAAGGTCGCCATAACTGCGGGCTCGGGCTAAGGCTTCGGCATTCTTCTTCAACTCAACCTGCAAAAGGCGCTTTAACTCCTCCTCCATTCTCTTTATCCCTTCTTCGGTATTATAAATGACATCTTTCTCCTCTTTAAGACCACTCAACTCTTTGATCGTCCTCTCCATTTCCCCCTTTTCGTAATCAAGGAGGGAAGGGAGAAAAGGGAGGGAGGAGAGGATTCTTCTCCGCTCTTCCTCATTCATCTCCCGAATCGCCTCTTTAACAAATTCTTTATCCTTTAGGAGTCTTTTATGGTAGCGCCAGAACTCTTTATATTTTTTATTACCCAAAAGTTCGTAAAGCCGGAGGAAGAGCGCTTTAGTGATAAATCGCCCTTTGTAGTTTTTTACTAGCCAATAGAAGTGGAAGGGATAAAAGTGATAAGAGGTGAAGACTTCATAAAGGATAGTTTCCAAGTCCGATTCTTCCATATTTTGGGCTAAAAGATTAAAGAGTTTCTCTTCCCTTGTGGCGAAGAATATCTTAAAGAAAATCTCCGACCAGTTTTCCCTCTCCTCTTTTATCTTTTGGAGAAATTCCTTCCGTAAGGGATGGGTTAAGTTCTCTATCATTTTTATCATCTCCTCTTCCCTTTCCGGAATTTCCCCAAGAGAGAAAATTACCTTCTCTTCTTTCTTCTCCTCTTTGGCTTGGAGTTGGTCGGTCCATTCGTAAACCCTTTCTTTTTCCTGTTTGCTTTGGATTTGAGGATGGGCATTGATTTCCGTTTTCACCTTTTTCCAAAAGTTTTCCCAGTCGGTGACAATCCCTGAGAGGTGGGATTTGATTTCGGAAAGTCTTAACTTCTTAAAACTTTTCAGGAGGAGGAGGAATAAGGCGCCGGGGTCGGTTTCGGATAATCTTTTTAACTCTTCCGGGTTCGTTTCCTTTTGCACTAAATAATGCTCAAAAGGAAGGGGGGTAAAATTTTTGAAGAGGTAGGCGATGGGGATTTTCTTTTCTTCCTGGGCAAATTTCACTAAGACCTGCTCCAAAAGGAAATCGTATCCTTTTATCCTTCCCAACCCCTCTTTATTAGAAAAGATGAAATTCCCAACGGTAAAACGGGCAAAGTTCTCCACCGTCTCAATCCCTTCTTTAATATCCTCGTCACCATCAAGATGGCTCTGGGAGATGTAATCTTCAATCTCGGGAATTGGGTAGGCAACTTTTAATAGGTTAATTGCCTCCTTTCGCAGATTGAAGTCCTTTGGCAGATACTGGGATTGCATCTTTAAGATGGTTAAGGCAGAGGGGTAGTCTTTTTTCTCTTTTAAGTAGTCAAGGATTAAGGAGAAGAGAGAAGAAGGGAGGGGCAATTGATTTTCCTTTTGGAGAAAGGAGAAGATTTCTAAAATTAAATTGGCAGGCGGGTTTTTCTCTAAGACCGAGAGCAAGAAATCTTCTAAGTTTCCCCGTTTTATCTCTCTCCTTAATGGTTTTATTATCTCTTCCATATTAAGGGAGGGAGGAGAAGGGAAATGGGGTGAAGGTTAAAATTAAGATGAGGAGGGCGATCAGGGCAAAGATCTTTTCTCTTCTCTCTAAGCCGGTTATCTCGTCTTGGACTGGTGGGTGACGGAGAC
This sequence comes from candidate division WOR-3 bacterium, assembly GCA_039801905.1. NCBI lineage: Bacteria > Pseudomonadati > Caldifarciminota > Caldifarciminota bacterium. Next base: position 37,947 of record JBDRVQ010000004.1, read on the forward strand.
CTAAGACAAAGACTAAGAAGATCCAGAAATACCATCCGGGCCAGCGGATACCCAAAAGCGCCATAAGACCAATGATAATAAGCATCACGATTTTCATCTTCTTATAAAATACGGCGTAGGCGATATGACCACCATCCAACTGCCCTAAGGGCAAAAGGTTCATTGCGGTAACGAAAAATCCGAGCCAACCGGCAAATGCCATGGGATGGAGAAGGATATCGGTTTTTGGTGGGATCTGGGGGAAGAAGATCTTAGAAAGGAGGGTGAAGATCAGGGAAGAACCGAGTCCGATTCCTCCTTTTAATTCTTCAGAGGAGACAATTTTTGAATATTTAAGTCCGATGATGGTGATGGGGATGGCAATTAAGAAACCAGTCAAAGGACCAGCGAGCCCAACTTGGATTAAAGCCTTGCGGGAAGGGATTACCGATTTTATCCGGATGAAGGCACCCATCGTACCAATTAGGGGATGGGGGACAGGAAGGAAATGGGGTAAGGTAGCCGAAACCCCGTGCCGGCGGGCAGTTAAATAATGTCCCAATTCGTGACCACCGAGGATGGTTAAAAGGGAGAAGGAGAAGGGTAAGCCCAAAATTAAATCTTTTGGCGAGGCGAATGGATTGCCACCCCGATTGAGGGAGCCGATAAGAATGGTAGAAAAAATTGTTAAAAGGAGGAGGATGAGCGGTAAGAGGTATTCGGTCTTCTCTTCCTTGGGGACAAAACCGGAGACCAATCTAATTACTTCCTTCTCTCCTTCCTTCCGGAAGAAAGGGAAATAGCCTGCTCTTTGCAAAATCTCTTTTAAGGAACGGATACTCTCTTCTTTTGGTTCTAAGATCTTGCCCGAGATTTCATTCTCATCCCAGGTTTCAATTAAGAAAAATCTTTCCAGTTCTTTAAGAAGTTTCTCTTCCATTTTCCCTCCGGCTCAATACCACCCTGGTGATTACTTCTTTCACTTCATTCATCTCCACTCTTTTCCCTAAGATATTTTCCATTGCGGTCATTGGCAAATTCTTTTTGCCGCAAGGATGAATGAAGGAGAAGGGTTTTAAGTCATTTAAGACATTGAGGGCAATCCCGTGATAGGTGACCTTATCTTTGAGGGCAAAGCCGAAGGAGGCAATCTTTTTCCCTTGGACATAAATTCCGATATTCCTTTCGTCCGCGGTCGCAGCAATGCCAAAGATTTTTAAGGTTTGGATTATCACCCCTTCCCAATAGTTAATAAATCTTCTAATCCCAGCCATCCCTTCCTTTAAGAAGAAGATGGGATAGATTAAGAGTTGACCGAACCCGTGGTAGGTGATATCACCACCCCTTTCGGTGCGGTAGAAAGAGATTCCCATCGCCTGCAACTTTTCTACTGAGACCAAAAGATTTTCCATCTTCCCATTCTTTCCTAAGGTAATTACCGGAGGATGGATGACAAAAATTAAGGTATCGGGAATCTCGTCCCTTACCCTTTGCTGATGAATCTCCTTTTGGAAATCTTCTGCCAGTTTATATTCACAAACTCCTAAGTCAATAATCTTCATAAGGTATGGATACTCTTTCCTAAAATTTTTTCTAAGGTCTCGGAGATGATTTCGGAAAGGGTGGGATGGGGGTGAATTAAGTTCTCAGTCTCTTCTACCTTTATCTTATTCGATAAGAAAAGGGTAATCTCACTAATTAACTCCGAGGCAAGAGGGGAGAGGAGAGAGAAGCCTAAGATTTCCCCGGTTTCAGAGAGAACCACCTTGGCGAAACCTTCGGTCCGGCCCAAGGTATAGGCGCGACCGATAGCACTTAAAGGAACTCGGTAGACTCTTGGGTTTAACCCTTTTTCTTTTGCCTCCCTTTCCGAAAGACCAACTACCGCCACTTCGGGGTCGGTATAGATGCAATTGGGAATGAATCGCTTATAATCTTTGGGAAAACTTCTCCTTCCCAAGGCGATAATCTCCGCTAATTTTTTTCCTTCAAACATCGCCTTATGGGCTAAAAGGGGTGGAGAAGAGCAATCACCAATCGCAAAGACATTCTTTAAGTTGGTCTGAAAATTCTCATCGGTGATGATAAATCCCCGGGCATCTTTTTCTATACCAACTTTTTCTAAGCCTTCGGTATTCGGCTTTCTGCCGATTGCGACCAGGACCTTTTCCGCCTCAAGGCGCAGTTTTTTCCCTTCCCTATCTTTTATTAAAAAAAGTTTCTCATCTTCTCTGCCCAAAATCTGAGAGGAGAGATAGAATTTTATCCCTTCTTGCTCTAAGATTTTTTGGAGGCGCTGGGCAATCTCCTCATCAATTCCGGGGAGGATTTGATTTGTAATCTCAATAACTATCACCTCACTTCCCAATCGGGAATAGATGGTTGCCATCTCCAAGCCAATTGCCCCGGCGCCAACCACCAAAAGGCTCTTAGGAATCTCTTCGGGCTGGAGAAGGAAGTCGGAATTGACTACGCTTTTGCCATCAAAGGGAATTTCTTTTAAGGCACTTGGGAGAGAACCGAGGGCTAAGACGATATTTTGGGCGGAGATTACCTCTTTACTATTTTTTAATCTAACCTTCCCTTCACTAATAATCTCTCCCTCTTCCCGAATCACCTCACAATTTCTCTTTTTTAAGAGGTATTCAATGCCATTGGTGAGCCGATTCACATTTTTGAAGACCCAGCCTCTCATCATCGGGATATCAATTGCCGGCGGGGAGAATTTAATACCCGCAGAATCTAACTCCGCACTCCGTCTTAAAATCTCAGTTAAGTGGAGATAGGCTTTGGTTGGGATACAGCCTAAATTGAGACAGACGCCACCAATCTTTTCCTTTTCAATCAGGGCGACCTTTTTCCCCAATTGACCGGCACGGAGGGCGCAGGTATAACCCGCTGGTCCACTCCCGATAATGAGAATATCAAACATAATGAATATTAACGAGAAATTAAAAAGTTGCAAGATTATTTTTAAGGCGACATAAAAGTCGCCTATTAAAAGAAGGGTCTTTCTTTTAAGTTTCGCATTTCCAATAACTTAATTATTTTAGGTTAAATTGAAGTGCACCCCACCACCGCCTCCTTCACCACCCCCCTACCCACTTCTTATCCGGCATTTTATCCCTAATTTAAGGGGGGATTTTATCTCCAATTAAAGGTCCAATCTCTTCCCCAATTTCTTCCCGGAAAAAAGGGATGGTTTTATCCCCAATCTCTTCTCCTGAAAAAGGGAGAAGAAAATCTCTAATTACCTTCCCAATTTCCGGTCTAATTTTGGGCGGGAAAGAATTGGGAGTGAAGTATTGAGTTTTTTGGTTTTCCTGCCTCACGTCGAGCGCGTATTAGGTCTCTTGACAAAAGACTTTTCTTGGGTATAATAGAAGTATGAAAGATAAAGAGATAAAAGGAGGGGAGATGCTTAAAAAACTATCTTCAATTTTTATATTGCTATTAGTAAATAGCCGATACCTCTTGGCAAATCCTCAACATCCGAGAACCCGGGAGCAGGTAAAAGTACCTTTTGATGTCAATGAAGTTATTGAGCGGGTTTCCCACAATAAGATGAGGGAAAGGGAGGCTCTGAACGGTGAATTTCTGATTGATACCACTATCGTTTATGGTTCAGCACCGTATGAGCAACGTTCTCCTTCAGTTGCCTTTGATGGCACAAACTATCTTGTGGTTTGGCAAGACACCCGGAGGGGTGAGTATGACATTTATGGTGCCAGAGTAAATCCGTCTGGAATTGTTATTGATTCGTTTGCGGTATCCGTGCAGACTGGAGACCAATATTCCCCAGCATTAGCCAGAGGCTTAGGAAATCAAGTTCTCATAACCTATTCCGGTTGGACTGGTGAATATCAAGGTAGAACTTATAACACCTATCGCATCTGGGGCAAGTTCTATCCATTTATTGGAATTGAACAGGACCGCTATCCGCCTTTATCTGGCCGCTCACCACTAAAAATCTATCCCAATCCGGCAAGTTCCGTTCTCTGTGTCCATTGCCCGTTTTCCGTGAAAGGGATAGAAATCTATGATGTTTCCGGAAAGTTAATATCTGTTTACCGCTCTCCGTTCTCCCTTAAAGAAAAAGAGGTCAAAATCTCACTTAAAGGAATTAAGGACGGGGTCTATTTTATAAAAATTGGTAAAGAGGCTAAAAAGTTAATAGTGAAGAGGTAATAGAGGCAGCTAATCTCTCTTTTTTCTGCTTTCCTTATTAAAGACTCAAAGGTGAGGTTACTCTTTCTTGACTATTTCTCCATTCGGAACCGACCCATCCTGGTGAGCGGCGTAAGCACTTCCGATGTTTATTTTGTCGCTGTGGGAGAGGGATAAAGAGAAAATAAGGATTTGCTTTTTGATGTTCTCTTGACAAGAAGAAAAAAAGGTTTAAGATAAGTTATGGAGGTGTGTATGCGGCGGCATTTCATTTCATTTCTTTTTTTCTCTCTGCTCTTTGCTTACCGCTACGCGGTGGTGGTAAGTGAGGCAACTTATAATCTGCCGGAATGGCGAATGGTGGTTGATTCTCTCGCAAATAAACATTCCGCAGCGGTATTCCGTTGGACTTCCAGTCCCCGGGATCTCTTACCCCAACTTGTTTCTTATTTTCCCGATTATGTTGCCTTTGTCGCCCGCCCAGTAAGTGAGGTGAATGCCAATTTCGTCCGGACTTGTCATCAGATGACCAGGGAGTTTGATTCCGACCCTTATGGGGATGCGGTTTGGGGGATAATCACTGGTTATACTGCGGATGATGCCTTAAGGGTCATCCGGTTTGACAGTCTCCTGATAAGAACCTTTCTCGGAGGGACAAATTGCACCTGGGGTGACTGGCTTGAGAAGGGAATCGCTACTTATGAGGCGGAATATAACCGAATTCGGTTCCATTTTCCGGACCGGAGAATTCTTGACACCATCTGGCCGGAGAGATGTCCTACTGATAGATGTACCCTTTTGGTCAATTATTTGAATTCCGGATTTAACGACTCGGTTCCGGGTAGGCCCAGGATTTCCGGACCGGTTGATATATTCGTCACCAGTGGCCATGCCGACCAACATACCTGGCAACTCCATTATCCATCTTCTGGTTCGGAGGGTTTTTTCCGTTCTTCTCTTGGTCAATTGCGCGGTGACCCTTACAGTGGCAGTTCCCGCAATGTCAATTCTTCTAATCCGAAAATTTACTTTCCGGTGGGAAATTGTCTGATGGGCGATGTCTCGGATATGGACTGTATGGTCTTAGCCTGGTTCCATTCCGCCGGGGCGATTCAGATGACCGGTTATATTGTGACGACCTGGTATGGTTATATGCTCTGGGGACTCCCGGCTTATTTCCATTTGCTCCAAAATCGCCATAATTATGCTCAGGCTTTCTATCTCAATAATCAGGCGTTAATCTTTGACCGGATTAATAATACTCCCGGAACCAATCCCTCTGGTCTAGACTATGATAAGGATAATGTGGCTTTTTATGGGGACCCAGCCTGTCAGGTAAAAATCTATCCGGTGCGTGAACCTTGGTATTCGGAATCAATTGCGGTGCGACCCGGAGAAAGGGTGGATACCTTTTTGGTTAAAATCCGAGCCAACTACGACTCTTCTGCCTTGGGTTTCAGTGGAGTATCGGGAAATCGCCATCCGATTGTCTTCTTACCGGTGAGGGTGGAAAGTGTTTATGTGGAAACGACCGATGCCCACCAGGTAGTGATTACGGATAATTTTGTCCTTCTTTATGTCTGGTATCAGGGGCAGAGGAGATTTTTGCGGGGCGAAGAGAGGTTTGTCCGATTCACCGCTAAGCCGATTCCTGTTGCCTTAGCCGAGAGAAGGGATGAGGGGAAGGTTTTCTGGATCACCTCAGGAAAATTCCTTTTTGGTGAAGAGCCGAAACTCTCTTTTCTTTTAGCCAAAGATGGGGTTTACCATCTGGCGGTTTATAACCAAGAGGGGAGACTCCTTTGGCAGAAAAGGGAAAAGAAGAGAAGGGGTCTTTATTCCCTTTCCCTGCCTGAGGGATTAAAATCCGGTGTCTACTTCTTAATCGGGAGGTTTGGTAAGGAAGTGATAAGAGAGAAGTTTCTCCGGCTGCGATGAAAGAGAAATCTTTTCTTTTAGGGAGTTTCATTTTTATCTCTCTTCTTTTTGCCGCGGATTGGGAACTGATTGATTCGGTTAAGTTGCGGACAATCATTCCCCCAAAGAAAGGCTTTTATATCGTTTTTGACGACCCGATTGAGAGCCTTCTTGTCTATCTTCCTTATGATTCCTTAACCCCTCGGGCAAAGGAGGCGGTGGCAAGGTCTCCTTCCTGGTTGAAAAGTGATTTGGCGGATAACCTCCGGCGTCTCAGCCCGGAGCGGCAGGATCTTTATGCCAATCTCATTCTTTCGGCTTCCTCTCCCTTTGTTGACGAGATTTCCTTTCAGGTTGCCCATATCCCTTTTTCTATCTTAGGTTCTGACAATTTCTATCCCCAACTTTTAATTGAGAATGTAACCGACCTTTATAAGATTGATTCCCTCTTAGATTACGCCGAGATTTTAGACTATGGGGTTCCGGGTCTGGATACCGATTACTATTCCACAATTCGTTATCGGATAAGAAACGAATCCGGTGATACGATAGAAGTTATTCAACCAAAGGAGATTTACTATTGGTATATTTTACACCCCAAAATTTCCCGCGAGTTTTCAACATATGTTGATTCTCTAACCGGTGAACCATTACCCCCTCCCCGGGGTAAATTCTGGCGGAACTATCTTTTTTATCATAGTGATCCGGGTTATCCAATCTTAAAGGACTATCTCTTAGGAATTAGAACCCTTTGGAATTCTTTGAGGAATGATACCGCCAATAACGGGGCGATTGGGGCGATAAATAATTGGCTGAGGCGGGTGATGGAGTTCCGGAGTCCCCAGCGCCGAACTTATCAGCCGGTGCAAATCTATACCCAACACCACGGGACTTGCACCGAATGGGGAATCTTGACCCCAGCCGTTGCCCGCGCCGGTTTAATCCCTTGTGTTCAGACCCGAGCCTACGGCAATAATCACTGCTGGAATGAGTTCTACGAAAGGCGCTGGGTGCAGTGGGAACCGGTGAATAAGATGATCAATGATACAACGAGATACGATCCGGCGTGGTGGAATTTGGCAGTCGCTAATAACTGGCGGGGTGATGGTTTTTGGTGGACGGTGAGTGAAAGATATACCCCTCATTGCACATTGACGGTAAAGGTTTTGGACCGGGATAGTTCTCCGGTTGACGGCGCCCGGGTTCTGATTGCTGGTGGTCCCCAGCCGGTGAATTGGTTCTGTGCCTTTGCTTATACCAACCAAAATGGGGAAGTGAGATTCACCCTTGGTGACACCAATAGTTATGATTGTGCGATTGAGAGTGAATTGGGTAATATCTCCTTTACCCGGGTGATTAATCAGGCAAGAGCGAATACCCATTACCAAATAGTTTTTAACCTTTCTGGTTCAATGCCCCACTTAAACCTCACTTCCGATACCTTGCCCCAGAATCCACTCAACCGCTACCGGGTGGAGATTTCTCTTCGGGTGGAGAACGAGATAATTTTTGGTTTTCATCCGGATGATAATTCTTTCTTTGCCCAGAGAGGCGAATTGGGTAATGTTCACTTTTTTATCGCTGATTCTTCAAACTTCTTTCGCTATTTAAGGGGTGAAAATTTCCGAGCATTTCTCATTTCCGAGGGCATCAGGCAACTTGATACCTCTTTTATCTTTCCTACTGACCAACCTTATTATTTAATCTTCGCTAATGACGAGCGGATTGGCAATGGTGTTGCCTTAACGCTCACGGTGCGATTATACCGAGTAGTAAGCGGCGCGGAAGAGAGAAAGGAGAGTTCTATTCCTCCTCACTTCCCATTTTCCTTAAGGAAAGGTTTAAAGGTTTTTAATATTTTGGGGAAGCGGGTCAAGAATCCCGAAGAAATCCGGACCGGGATTTATTTTATATTAGAGAAAGGGGGAAGGTGGAAAAAGATAATTTTGCGCTGAATAAAGAACTATTTCCCTTCCAAAATGGCTAAGGGTAAGAGCATCTCTTCTAAGGAGATGCCGCCGTGCTGGTAGGTTGCCTTATAGGTCTTTTCGTATTCGGTCGGTTTGGTGGGGTAGATGAAGTAAAAGTCGGATTTGGCAATGGCAATTTTCACATCCGGTGCCTCCTTGGGTAGTTTTAATTTCTCCGGGGGAAAGAGGAAGGCATTCCGACTCTCAATTCTCAATGCCGAACCGTATTTGTAGCGGAGGTTAGGAGAGATTTCCATCCCGCCGTAAATGACCGTTGGCCTTTTCACTTTGATGAAGCCGTGGTCCGAGGTGATGACCACTCGGCAGTCGCGCCTTGAGAGTTCTTTTAGGAATTGATAAAATGGGGAGGATAAAAACCAGGTCCTTGTTAATTGGAGGAGGCTAAATTCGTTCTCTAAGATTTCATCCAAGATTTTACCGGAATGGGCGGAGTGGATGAGAAAGTCAAGGAAGTTGATAATGATACAAGCAAACCTTAAATCCTTCCGCAGAAGCATCCCCCGGTTTTCTTCCAAATCACTACTCTTTAAGGCTTTGAGGTAACACCAATTGCCCCCAACCCTTTCCCTTTCTAATAGTTTTTGGAGGAGTTCCTTTTCGTAGCGGTTCTGACCGGTATCATCAAATACCCAATAGTGAGGATACTTCTCGTAGATGGTTAAGGGTAAAAGGCCCGAGAGTAAGGCGTTACGGGAATAGGGGGTAGCGGAGGGTAAAAGGGAGAGGTAGTAAAACTGGCGGAGGTTAAAGTCTTCCCGCAAGAGAGGAACTAAGAGTTGCCATTGGTCAAGGCGCATAGAATCAAAGATGAAGAAATAAAGGGGTTTATCTTTTAAGTTGGGTAAGAGGAAATGGTGGAAGACCTGATGGGAGATAACCGGTGGGTCTTCCTTTCCTTCCAGCCAGAGGGGATAGGTTTCTGAGATGAATTCACCAAAACTTTCATCCGCTTTCCGGATGAGGTCATTTATGGTCTCCTTCAAGCCTTCTTCCCCAAATCTTTCCAAGAGGAATCGCCACTGGATGAGATTGAGATAATAGTCAAGCCATCCGGTAAAATCTTTTGGTTCCCTCTCTTCTCTCAGGAATTGGAGATAATCCCTTTGCAGCCTTTCGCTAAAAATCTCTTTCTTCTCCAAGAGCCTTTTCAGTAAGGAAACAATTTGGGTCGGGGAGAAGGGCTTGACAATAAAATCGTCAACCAGTTTGGCATAAGCCTCTTCCATCAGTTCCTCTTCGCTCCGCTTTGTCACCATCACGACGAAGATGGAAGGGTCAAAGTTTTTAATCTCAGAAACAACTCTTATCCCATCCATCCCCGGCATCATCTGGTCAACTAAAATTAGGTCGTAACTATTCTCTTTTGCTAACCTTAACCCATCCGGACCATTGGCGGCGGTATCAACCGCATAACCCTTTTCTCTTAAAAGATAGATATAGGGTCTTAAGGTTTCAATCTCGTCATCAATCCAAAGAATTCTCATTTCGGAAGGGGCAAAAGGATTGAGAAGGTTGTTTTCCCTTTTTTGCTTTCTATCAGTGATAATTTCCCTTTGTGATACTCTTCAATAATTCTCTTTGCTAAGGCGAGCCCAATCCCCCAGCCGTGTCTTTTTGTGGTCACACCCGGCTTAAAGATATCTTTTATCTTCTCCCTCGGGATGCCTTCCCCGGTATCCGTGACCAGAATTTGATAATAGGAGAGGTTATCTGCCTTTTGGCCCGTAAGGATGATTGTGCCCACTTCCTGACCGATGGCATCAATACTATTCTTTAAGATATTTTCTAAACTCCAGGAGAGGAGGATTTCGTCTAAGGGAAGGGTGGCGTCTTCTTTTATTTCAAGGGTCATTTTGATATTCTGGGGGGCGCGTTTCTGTAAGAAAAAGAAGGCGGATTCAATCACTCCCTTGATGGAAGTGGGAGATAACTTTGGTGGTTGACCAATCCGGGAGAAGCGCTCTAAGACCTTTTCCATCTTTAAGACATCTTCCGCCATCTCTCTTAAGATTTTCTCTTTGGCGGGTGGGTTCAATTCTTGAATGGAGCGAAGCGTTTCCAACCAGCCGGCAAAGGAAGAGATGGGGGTCGCTAATTGATGGGCGGACTCTTTAGCCAGAAATGCCCAGACCTTTTCCTCTTCCCCCCTTTTGTAAACCAGAATTGACCAGGCACCAATTAAAAGGAAAAAGATGAGGAAACCAATTTGGAGGTAGGGGAAGACGGAGACGAAACGGGCGGTTTGGGAGACACCGTAATAGATTTCCCCCAATACCTGTTGGTTACCATTCTCATCGGTAAAGGTGAGGAGGATGGGTTTCTTCTCCCGCCGCAACCTTTCTTTTATCTTTTTTAATTTCTCCGGGTTTAAGTTCTTCCCTAAATTCCGATAGCCAACAATCTCCCCTTTCTCATCGGTGATGATGATGGGGAAGTCAATCTTTTTAATCACCTCTTCAAAGATAATGTCTAAGGCTGGGGAACTGGTCTCTTCGGTTTCGGTGACCCGGGACATATATTCCGCATAGATGCGGGAACGCACCTCAGTTTCCTCAGCCAGTTTGCGCAAGAGGAAGGAGGAGAAGAGAAACCAGAAGATGGCTAAAAGGAAGGAACCAAAGATGAAGTAAACGATGATAAACTTCTTCCCGAAACGGATTTGATTTTTCATACCTCAATAAGCCCCCCGCTGGGAAAGCACGGCGGGGATCGTTTTCAGGATGATTTTGATATCCATAAGGAGGTGCCAGTTGTGGCAGTACTTTTCGTCTAAGGCGACCCTCTGGGCATAAGAGGTATCGGTGCGACCTGAGACCTGCCAAAGACCAGTCACCCCGGGGAAAAACTTAAAAGGCAGGCGGGAGGCATTCTCGTAATATTTAATTTCATCTTCCACAATCGGCCTCGGTCCGACGAGACTCATCTCTCCCTTTAAGACATTAAAGAGTTGGGGAAGTTCATCAATACTTAAAGAGCGGAGAAATTTACCCAAGGTTGTGACCCGAGGGTCATTTTTTAATTTATAGGTCCGGGCGAATTCTTCCCGCAGTTTTGGGTTAGACGCTAAGATGGCGGCTAATCTCTTATCCGCATCCTTCACCATCGTCCGGAATTTAAGGAGATAAAAACTCCTCCCTTTCCGACCAATCCTTTTATGGCGATAGAAAATCGGTCCCGGGGAATCAAGTTTGATGCAAAGGATAATGAAGAGAAGAAAGGGGGCAAGGAGGGTGATGATGCAGAGGCTCAAAAGAAAATCAATCACCCTTTTGAGGCGCATCGTCAGAGTGAAAAAGGGGAAGTCCTCTACCCTTTTTAAGGGACAGCCGGCAAAATAAGAGAAGAGACGACAGGATTTTAAGAGGAAAAAATCGGCTAAATAATTTTTCATCAGGTTCTTAATTTCCGTATCCACCTCCTCCAGGATTAAGGCACGGAACTCTTTAATCCGGCCTAATCGGTCAGCAATGGTCGGTAGATAATTCTTCATCTCTTCTTTTGTGATTACTTTTACTGGTTCTAACCGACACCAATCCAGAATTTTGGGGTAGGGATTACTTTGGTGATTTGTTACTAAAAGAATGGGAATTTTTCTTTGCGGCCGAAGGATTAAATTTAAGACCGGTTCCAAAATATTTAGCGAAAGCCATAAGATAAGCCAGGAGAGAAATGGGACACTCCCTAAATTTAACCCTTTGCCTAAAAAGAAAGAAAGGAAGATTAGCAGAAGGAAGATAATTTGGGTCTTAGGGTTTGTCCCATAGAAGGGGGGTAGCACTGATTCAAAGATCCCAAAAAGATAACTGAAGAAGAGAAAGGAGAAATAGAGGATGATTAGTAGAATAAAGGGAATCCGGAAGATTATCCCGGGTAGAAAAAAGAAAAGGAAAGAAAGAATAAATATAAAAGACAAGGAACTTTTTAAACTCTCTTCCTTCTCTGCCATTTTCTTTTTAAGGATACCCGAAAAATCGTTTTTGTCAATTCCGATTGACTTTTCCCTTTTTCCCTTTATAATTAAAAAGACAGGAGGGAATATGTATTGCCGATCTTGTGGTAAGGAAGTAGCAGAAACCGCGGAGATCTGTGTCCAATGCGGGAGTAAACCCTTAGCCGGTAATAGATACTGCCAGAACTGCGGCGCGGAAGTTGATCCGAAAGCCGAAGTCTGTATTAAATGCGGGGTGCGATTGACAAAGGCAAAGGCAATCCCTGAGGGACAGAAGGATTGGCTCACCGCCTTACTCCTATCCATCTTTTTGGGCTATTTGGGTGTTGACCGCTTCTATTTGGGTTATATCGGACTCGGTATCCTAAAACTCTTCATCTCCCTTGTCACCTTAGGTTTTGCCGCTTGGATTTGGTGGATTATTGATATCATCTTAATCGCTACCGGTCGGTTAAAGGACGCGGAAGGCAGGGAACTTTATAGGAAATAAGCACCATACCCCTTTTTGATAAAGGTCGCTTCACCTCTCGGTGAAAATCCAAAAGATTTTTTGGCAATTCTGGCAGAGGAGAAACTCTCTCTTCCCATTTCGGGAATGGGCAACATAGGTGAAGTTGATAATGGGTGCCGAGAACTGGCAATAGGGGCAGAGGGCAAAATCTCTTACCGCTTCCCCTCTTTTATAAGAATAGGGATTTTTTTCTCTTACCGCCAGGGCTTCCGGGACAGTGATGGGCATCTTATCCTTTTCCGGAGAAGGGGTAGGGGTTATTCGGTATAAAGAGATTCTTCCTGGATAATGTTCGTCTTGGATAATCCCTTTCTTTTTTAGCGATTGAATTGCCCGATTGACGGCAATCCTCCCTTTTTTAATCACGGCACTGATTCTCCTCTGGGGGAGATAACACCGATTCTGGTTTAGAGACCGGAGGAGAAAGATTAGGACCTTAAGTTCCGTCTCCTTAAAATCTGCTAATTGGTCAATGAGATGGTTGGGAAACTTGGTCCAACCCTTAGACATCTTTTCCCCCTTTTAGGCGAAGGGCAAAGAATGGTTTTAGTGAATGCTGGGGAAGTTCAAAATGGAGAACTGGGGGCAAGTCGGGATATAAGACGATGCGAGAGATCCCGATGAGGAGAAGTTGTTTAATTAAGAAGAATCTTTCTTCGGGACTTTTGACCAGTAAATCAACCGCTAACCCTTTGAGATGGGGGGAATTTTTTTCGCCCCCAACCTTTTTGTTATAATTCTCACAGCGATAACCGGAGAGGATGATTAAAGGAAAAGGTGAGGAGCGGGCTAAACGGAGCAAAATCCTTTTCAAGGCAATAAGGTTTTTTAAGTATGCCGCCGGAATCTCCTGGCAGCACCGGCAAAATAAAGAGTCAATTTTAGTGAAGGAGATTTCTAACTCCTTCCCTTCTTTTAAGATCGTTTCTTTCATAAATTCCTCCATTTTAATAAACTTGTGGAAGGGGGAACTTCTTCCCCCTTCCATTCCCCTCATTACGGCACCGGTGGGAGAGTGAGGCCGAAGATGTCAACCCGGATTCTTTCTAAGACCGCAGCAGAGAGGGCACGGGCAATCCACTTATTTTCCGCAATCCGGACCTCGTTATAGAGGACATCGCCACCAAAGTTATTGACCAATCGCCAGATTTCCCGGGCATAAGAGAGATACATCGGATAGAGGGTAATCGGTACCCCTTCGGCGTCTAAGACCGTCTTCGCCGCTTCTTCTAAGGCAACAAGATTCGGGAAGATATCCGCCACTTGCTCCACCATCTTCTCCTTCTGGCCGCTGAAGCGCTGTCTTACGACATCCGGGTCTACTTTCACCTCGTATTTCTCCTTTCGCCTTAAAGCATTTCTAACTGCCATACCTTTCACCCCCTTTCCCACCCAGGATTTGTCCTTTTCCGGACCGAGTGGGAAACACTTACCAATTTTCAAAGAGCCTTGAGGTTTTTACCCCTCTATAATAAATACGGAAATGACCCTAAAAAAAGGACACTAAATTTTTCCTTATTTTATAAGTTTTTGAAAATGAAGGACCTAAAAATTAGGGGTTTCTTTAAGCTTTTTAATTTTCTGCCAGACCTTTGACTTATTTTGATATTCCGGGTAATTATGGTAGATATATTCTAATAGAGTTAAGAGGGGATATTTACCATATTTTAATTTAATTTCTTCAATCCCCTTAATAATCTCTTTATCCACACCTTTTATTAACCCCTTAGCAAATTTTATCCCTTTTTCGGTTAATCGGTATTCAGTGAGGGTTTTATCCGGTTCAAAGAAGTCGGTAATCTCTTTTTCCATTAGAGAGAGGCGGGTCTTTTTCGCCACCTTTTCTATGAAACCCTCTTCCTGGAGGAGGTTTAGGTCTTCGTATAACCTTTTATCAAAAGGACCGAGCCGGTGGGGGGTAAAGGAATAGAATTCCTTGAAATAATGGGAGAGTTGTTTCTCCTTTGCCAATAAGAAGAGGTATTTCATCAATCGGGTAATACCCATTATCTTCTTTCCCAGGGCAAAGAGGAGGAGGATTAAGAAATCTGCTCTGCGGGTTAGAGGGAGGACGACTTTCTCCTCCACCTTCTTTTGCTTTAACTCCGCCAATTTCTTTTCTATCCTCTGCCAGACCCTCTTTTTAGTATCTTCGGGCATTGGGGGCGAGGAAAAAGTTTGCCATAAGAAGAGAGAGAATTTAATCTCTTCTTTCAATCTTTCCTTTTCCTTTTTGGTCAATTTTGGATATCGGGCAAGGAACTTTTCTACCAAAACCTGGTCCGTTAATCTCTTTTTCTCTTTCTTATAAAACCTATCAAACTCCCCAACCAGTGAAGATAGCCAATCACTTTTCATCTTTCCCTCCAATAAAGTTATACCTCTTTCTTAACCAGGGGGAATTTTTTAAGGCATTTCGGAATTCCTTTTTTGCTCGGAATAAAATCTTTTTCACATTCTCTTCTCTTTTCCCTAACTTCTGGGCAATCTCTTTTATCTCGTAACCTTCTAAATAATATAAAATTAAGACGGTCCCGTAATTCTTGGGTAATTTTGAGAGTGCCTTAATCAATTCTTCCCAATCCCTTTTCTGCCCGAGTGAATCTTCGGGGTTGGGATTATCCCTGGCTAAGGAGAATGCTTCTTTGGGAGATTTTTCTATTGCCTCTAAACTTTCTCCCTTTGTCCTTTCCCGGTGGATTTCCGTGATTTCATTCCTGGCGACAATAAAGAGCCAACCGGCCAGAGTGCCACTTCTTAGTGTGGGGAGGAGGGAGAGGAACTTTTCAAAGGTGCGGGCGACAACCTCTTCGGCATCGTCTTGATTTTTGAAGACCTTGAAGGCATAGGCATAGATTAGCGAGCGGTAGTGCTCATAGATTTTAGCGATAGCGGATTCGTCCCCTTCTTTCGCCCTTTCTAATAAATCATCCGGCATCTTTAAGTGAAATCAATTCTTTGGTAGTCTTCTTCGGTTAAGCCGTAGCGTTTTAATATCTCAAAATTCTTCAAGAGGGTTGCCCTTTCCTGGTGATGGTCTTCGGGGTGATAGATAATAAGAGAATCCGCATAGGTATTTAATAGAGTTAAGAGTTCTTCTTTTTTCATCTTCTCAATTTTGAGATTAAGGGCGTATTCTTCAATTAACTCTAAGAGATTATTAAGTGCCTCGGCGGCAGTGATTAAAAGGATTGGCTTGTCGGGGTTAATCCCTAAATTTTTCAAAAAATTTTTGGTATCCATCTAAATTGCCCCCTAATTCCTTTAAGTTAGAAAATACCTCTTAGACCTGGTCTTTAATAATCCTTTTTTCCAGTAGAGGATATCCTTAGGTAAATCGGTGATAAATTTTACTATTCCCCCTAATTTCGTCTTCTCATTTGTGGTATAAAGGGAATCCAAGAAGGTGGAAGATAGTTCTCTCTCCTTTGTTGGTTTCTCTTCACTACCCAATTCTGATTGCCACTTTTCCTTCTGTCCCCGACCCGCATCCGAAGTGACAAGAACAAATTTTATTCGGGTGAGAATCCGGAAGAGCAAACTATGGAAAAGTGTTTCGGTAAGTCTTCCGTGAAAACTTGTCTTACAACTTATCACTACTATCGGATAATTATCACTAGCGTCAACGGCGACTAAATCAATATCTCCCCATATCCTCTCCTCCTTTGATTCCTTGGTAGGGATTGAGAGATATTTATAGAGTTCTGGATATCTTTGGGGGTTATTTTCAATCTCTTTCCCCCATAAGACCTTTACGCCATCTTTTTCTAATTCTCTATTAAGATAGTTAGCCACCCAATTCTCCAACTCCTTGCCACTTTTTGTGACAAAACTTTGCCTCTCTTCTACGGTTTTATAAGGTTTCATAAAACTTTGACCGTTTCTAATATCAGTTGATTTATTTTCGCTTCCTTGATCAGTCTCTGTTTGGCAATTTTACAATAATTTTCGTCAATCTCTACCCCAATTCCTTTTCTCTTCGTTAAGACACAGGCGATGAGGGTTGTGCCACTGCCTAAAAATGGGTCAAGGACGGTGTCACCAATAAAACTGAATAGTTTGATACACCTTTTTGGCAATTCCAAAGGGAAAGGGGCGGGATGGCCAACTCGTTTTTTGCTCTCACCGGAAAAATTCCAGACGCCATTGGTCCAAGATAAAAACTCCTCTTTCGTGATATCGGTCTTACCGTGATTTTTCTTCTTCCATTTCTCTTTATAAAGAATGACAATCACCTCTACGGGGGCGATGACATAGGGGGCACTTGGTGAAAGCCAAGAACCCCAAGCGGTACGGCGGGAAATATTCCCTTCGTTCCAGATGATGGTGGAATGATACTTAAAACCAATTCTTTTTGCCAAGGTGGTAATATCGGCATAGACCGATTGCTGTCCCCCCTTATTTTTATCTAAGGGGATATTTAAACAAAATCGCCCATCATCCTTTAACACCTCGTAGCATCTTTTGAGCCATTTCTCGGTCCATTGGAGATAGTCCTCATAAGAGATTTTGTCGTCATAGAAGTTATAACTGATGTCAACATTATAGGGGGGAGAGGTGATAATCAAGTCAATCGTTTCTTCTTTCAGGTAAGTAGTTTTCAGAAAATCATCGTGGTAAATGGTCACTTCTGGGGTTTGGAAATAAATGGGAGAACTGAGATCTCGGATTAGAGATTTTTTTCTCTTTCCAGAAGAAGAATAATTTTTCTTTTTCATTATTTTACTTAATTATAATCCCTAACTGGGCTCTGTCAAGATAAATAGAAGATTTTTGGGTGGTTATGGTTTCTTAATTATCTTTTTGCTGTTAGGATAAGAGATGGGAAAACTATTCAGCGAATTGCCACTGGCATCGGTTTTGATTAGATAGACATCCGCTTCCCCGGCGCCGAAGGAGTAAGTTATGCCGGTGATGATGTATCCACCATCTGCGGTCTGTTGCAGTGAAAAACCGTAGTCGTAGAGTGAGCCCCCAAATGTCTTTTCCCACTGGGGATTACCAGTAGCATCGGTCTTGATTAAATAGACATCACTTCCCCCGGCACCCAAGGAATAGGTTGCGCCCGCAATGATGTATCCACCGTCTGAGGTCTTTTCTACCGAATAGCCATAATCCTCATCCGAGCCACCAAAGGTCTTTTGCCATTGGAGAATGCCTTGGGCATCGGTTTTGATTAAATAGATATCATTTCTCCCCGCACCATAGGAACGGGTATAGCCAGCGATGATATATCCACTGTCTGAGGTTTGCTGGATGGAATAGCCAATATCATTAAATAATGAGTCACCAAAGATTCCAATCCATTGCTCATTACCCAAGGCATCGGTTTTTATTAGATAGACATCCCTTTCCTCAGGACCGAAGAGTTCAGTATAGCCCGCGATGATATAGCCACCATCCGAAGTTTGCTGAACCGAATGACCACCATCTTCAAAGAAACTGCCGAAGGTCTTTTGCCATTGGAGATTGCCTTGGGCATCGGTTTTGATTAGATAGACGTCACTCTCCCCGATACCAAAGGAATAGGTTAAGCCGGTGATGATATATCCACCATCTGCGGTCTTTTGTACCGAATAGCCGTAATCATCATCCGAGCCACCGAAGGTCTTTTGCCATTGGAGATTGCCTTGGGCGTCGGTCTTGATTAGATAGACATCACTTCCTCCGGCACCAAGGGAATAGGTTAACCCGGTGATGATGTATCCCCCATCTGATGTCTGTTGGACCGAATAACCTTCATCTCCTTGTTGACCACCAAAGGTCTTTTGCCATTGGAGATTACCTCGGGCATCGGTTTTGATTAGATAGACATCATACCAACCAGCGCCAAAGGAATAGGTTGAGCCGGTGATGATATATCCACCATCCGCGGTCTTTTGGATTGAATAACTTCCATCCCATTCCGGACCACCAAAGGTCTTAGTCCAGCCACCCCAAATCGTGATTCGCCGACCATCCGACCAATCTGAGGTGAGCCCGTTTATATCTTTCGCTTGTGCTTTCACATAATAAGTGCCGATCTGTGTCCAAGAGTGGCTCATTGAAACCGAATCGCCACTTGCGACCCAGGGACTCCAATCTGAGGTATCGCCATCACCCCAATCAAACCGATAAGAGAGGCTATCATTATTAGGGTCGGTAGTCATTGTCTTGAAAATATATAAACTGTCTATCCGGCCGGTTAGAGGTCCGGCTGGGACTCTTGGGGTATGGGGTGGGTTGTTTCTCTTTTTACAATTAGCCCCCAGGATTAGGAGAATAGATATTATGGTTAAGGTTCGCCTCATATTACCTCCTGTCATTTAGTATAATGAGAAAGTTAAACTTGTCAACCATCGCTTTTTATTTATAAAACTCAGTCCTTCTCTTTGGCGATAGATTTTCCGCAGGGGAAATAAGAATTGATACCTTCTTTTTAAGAAAGGATTTTTCGGAAAATTAAAAATAATTAAAGTATTTAATTAGGAAATTTTTATCTTTTTATCTCTCTAACTTAATCCTCCTCATACTCCTCAATTTTGGGTGATTTCTGCCGAGATTCAAAAAGGGTATAGACTCCGCTGTATAGCATTCGTCGGCTTCGCTCCCTTGCCGCTTTCCTTCTTTCCAGCAAATCTTCAGTTAAACCGTAGGTTAAGAGTTCCCCTTCCACTGTCTCCCTCACCTCTTTGACGAAGGATTTTATATCTTCTTTTGCAATCCCATTTTCACGCGCCCATTTTTCCACCAGTTCGCTGGGACGGAAGGAAGAGAGAGATTTATCATCTTTCCAGGCTTTTACTAATTCCTCTAAGCAATAATCAGCACACTCTACTACTTTTGCGTAATCATAATTAGCCATATATCCTCCTTAACACATTAAGCATATCTTTTCTCTGTCTATAAAGATACGAAAAAACAGGGAAAAAGTAACTTTACTTTCTCTTCTTAGCGGCTGCTCTTTAATCGGGTCTAAAAACTTCACCGAACATTTCCCATCCATAACCCATTTCTGCCAGTATTTCCCGCATCTTCTTCGCCATCCGATACTTACATTCTTTTGCTGCTGCTTCAGTAGGATGGCCGGTGATTTTAATTATCTCTTTGTAAGATAGGTCAGGAAATAGGGTGATGAGTAAAAGCATCTCCCTCTCTTTAATGCTCATCCGAGACATCGCTTCAATTAGGATTTCGTGAGCCCGTTTCTGGCGATAGGCCTCAATCGGTGTCGGTGAATTAAAATCAGGAGGTTCATAGGGCTCTTTTACCCCCTCTTCAGTCCATACAAGTTTAGAGAGGGATTCTATTTTGATTTTATGGGTTCGGCAATAGTCTATTATGGCGTGGTCAACGATGGTCATAAGCCAAGAAAATGGGTTTTTTGCCTTTTCGGGCTCATAAGAAGGGAGGGCCTTTCCTATTTTCTGGAATACCTTTTCCATAATTTCCTCTACCTCTGTTTCGCTCCAATTGTGGAAGCGATTAATTCGTTCGCGGATTAAATTTTCCGTAAGAGCTCTTAAATTTTCAAAATTTTGGATTAATTCACTTTCTTCCCTCACCCTCCGCAGAGCGATTTCTGCATTTTCTCTTCTTCTCTTCTCCTCTTCGCAATAGATAAACTTTGCCTTTTCTGAGATATCAAAGAGAGACATTGTGAGAGCAGAACGGAGCATAAAAGATTCTCGCCGGTACTGCGGATTGATGGTAAAGACACCACCCCGAGGGTGAAAATAGGAGAATGGCTTTTTGGAAATTTTGGATTTATCTGGATTCCCATCCCTGTCAATAGGAAGAATATTTTTATTTTCCTTTACTTCTGCTTTCTTCATAAGGAGGGAAAGGTATGCTCGTAAAAGACCGACTACATCACAGAAGTCAAACCAACGGTCAAGGTCATAAGGATAGTCTATATTTCTTTCCTTGGCGAAATTCCTAATGTTTTGCCTCATCCATCCAGCAGGATAAGTTTCTCCCATTTCTAAACATTCCAAGGCCTTTTTATAAGCCCGGTTCAAATCACCGCAAACCAAAAAGGCGTATCTGTCATATTCCTCGGGAGGTGAGAGGGACTAAAAGAGCCTTTTCCTATTTATAAGTTTTTCCAGTTTCCTCCAAATAAAAAATTAAGCGAGAGATTAGGGTTTGTCAAGGAATCTCTTCTCCCAATAGGAAACTCGGCAGATAAAATCTGCCTACGGAATGATAGCCTTTTCTCCTTGTAAGTAATAAATCCCGCTGGGTAATTCTTTTACCGGAATAGAGTTATCACCTTCCTTTAATCTCAAATCCTTCACCTTCTTGCCCAATGAGTTATAGAGGGAAATCTTCTTTGCCTTTTGTGGATTCTTTATAAGAAGTGTTTTATCCTTTATCGGGTTTGCGACGATTCTTAAATCAACCTTTCCGGTTTCTCTCTTCTGATTATCTTCTATACCCGGGCCATAAAACTGGTAGATTCCTAAACCACTCCCACTCTCAGCAACATAGGCATAAGAAGAAACATAAACGCCGCAAGCATAGCCTGGTGTCTCATAATAACCAACCTCATGGAGATTTCGGGGGTTTGAAACATCAATCACCCTTAAACCAGCACTATAATCGGCAACATAGGCAGAGGGAGAAGAAACATAAACCTCATGAGCCTCGCCTGGTGTATCATAAGAGTCCACCTCGCGGGGATTAGTGGGGTCGGAAATGTCTATCACCCTTAAACCAGACCTTCCAGCAGCAACATAGGCATGAGGAAAAGAAATGTAAACATCCCAAGCATAGTCCGGTGTATTATGAGAGCCCACCTCCCGGG
The DNA here is from genome assembly GCA_039801905.1 of candidate division WOR-3 bacterium. Classification (NCBI taxonomy): domain Bacteria; kingdom Pseudomonadati; phylum Caldifarciminota; species Caldifarciminota bacterium. The sequence continues at coordinate 59,249 of JBDRVQ010000004.1, forward strand.
GATTAGTTGGATTGGAAATGTCTATCACCCTCAAACCACCCCCAAAGTCGGCAACATAGGCATGAGAAGAACAAACATAAACACCACAAGCCCCGCCTGGTGTATCATAATAACCGACTTCCTGCGGATTAGTAGGATTTGAAATATCAATCACCCTTAGACCAGCATAACCATCAGCAACATAGGCATAGGAAGAGGAAACATAAACATCAGAAGCCTCACCTGGTGTATCATAGTAGCCGACCTCCTGCGGATTAGTTGGGTTTGAAACATCTATCACCCTTAAACCAGAATCTCTATCAGCTACATAGGCATAAGGGAAAGAAACATAAACCTTATAAGCCTCGCCTGGTGTTTCATAAGAGCCGACTTCATGGGGATTTCTTGGGTCGGAGACATCTATCACCCTTAACGCTCCATCGGCAACATAGGCATAGGAAGAAAAAAGATAAACACCATAAGCCAAGCCTGGTGTATCATAAGAGCCAATTGAACGAACGTTCAATGAGCCACCAAAAGAGAGGGTGAAAATGAATAAAAGGATATTTCTCATAATGACCTCCTTCATTCCATTTATTTTGTATAAACAACAAAATCTCAAAAAGCCTGCCTATAATTACTAAATATAATGATAAATTTTATCTTGTCAATAGTGCTTATATTCAATATTTAAACCTAAAAATTTTTAAGTATTTTTATTAGGAGAGAAATTGGTAGGTGAAGGCGAAAGGGGTGGGGAAGGAATTTCTGAGATGTTTCCCCTCGCTTTTTCCCGCCTTTCTCTTTTCGTTTCTCTATTCCCTTTTTTCGGGCTTAGTGGCGACCTTTCTTTGGGGATATTTTCTATCCGGAATTTTCCCTTTTTAACCCTTCCTCAAGGTCATCGGGAGGGTGGTCGGGGGGATAACCAAAGAAAACCAGTATCTTTCCTGATACAACCTTGTATCGGAGAAGAGACAGGTATGTATCTTGGGCGATACATCCGAAAAATTAATCTCCGTCTTGATAGTCAAGGGCAGGAATAACTTTTGGCCGCTTCTTAAGACTTATTAATATAAGACTTATTAAAAAAGAAGAAGATTTCTCTATTATTTTCTTCACCCACTTAGAAAAGCAAACTTGGCGACCGCGGCATGGGATCCGGAATAAGAACTGGGAGCGGCTCGGGGTAATCGCGATAAAGAAGGTGATAAATACTAAAAAGAAAAACGGACCCTTTTATAAATTTTCCCAACTTTCCTACTCTATATTCTATTTCAAAATTACTAATTTTTTTTACTCCTTTTTCGGTCTCTATAAAGTAGATACCTTTTTTCAGTTCGTTTTCTTTTATGAGTCTGCCGGTTGCGTCATAGACTTTTGCCTTCTCCAGGGATATTTCTTATCCCTTTTGTTATCTCCTTCTCTTCATTTATACCTGTGCCATAAAATTGATAAATTCCTAAACCAAAATCTTCATCAGCAACATAGGTATGAGAACTTGAAACATAAACACCATGAGCCCAGCCCGGTGTATCATAATAGCCGACCTCTTGTGGATTTTTTGGCTCGGAAACGTCTATCACCCTTAAACCAGCATCTCTATCAGCAACATAGGTATAAGGACTTAAAATATAAACACCAGAAGCATAGTCCGGTGTATCATAAGAACCGACTTCCTGCGGATTGGTAGGATTTGAAATATCAATCACCCTTAGACCAGCATAACCATCAGCAACATAGGCATAGGGAGAGGAAACATAAACACCATAAGCCAAGCCCGGTGTATTATAAGAGCCAATTAAACGAACGTTCAATGAGTCACCCAGAGAGAGTGAAAATGAGTAAAAAGATATTTCTCATAATGACCTCCTCCTTAAATTTATGTCAATATCTTATCCAATTAGGAAACTCTGGGAATAATTACTTGACTTTTTTTTAATTCTTATTATAATATTATAGTCGCCCCCAGAAATAGATTAAGGGGCGAAAAGGAGAAGAGGTTATGGTTAAATACTTTATTCTATTTTTAAGCCTGAGTGGGCTTATTTTTGCCCAAAATTTAGTCCTCCCCCCATACCGAGAACCAGGAAGGGGGATAACCTCCGAGAATAAAGAGGTTTCCGAAATCGTCATTCCGGAGATTAAAGAACCGGTCGGCTTCTCCAATTCTCTGGAAGGCTATATCCCAGCACGAGAGGTCCCTTGTGAAATTGAACCGCAGGTGGAATTTGTTAATCAAGAAGTCCCCTCCATTTTGGATTGGGGAACCGATGTGGCGATTGATACTTCTTATATCGCCAGTTATGATGTTGACTACGATATGACAACTGGTTATCTCTATGCCGCGGTTGCGCCGATGTTAGACTCTGTGGTTCGGATCTATCGCTCAACGGATAATGGAAGGCATTGGACTTATATAGGCTGGATGGGACACACCCCAAGAAGTATCTATTGGAATGTGGGTTTGATTGTTGCCCGGGGCGATTCCAATTTCATCTATGTCTTTATGAAGCATAGTAGAAATAATGGTGAGATCTATCTCTACCGCTGGACATTTGATTTTTCCCAATGGACTCATTATGCGGTTGCTACTGGTGCTGATACGATTGATGAGTTTTCTGTTTGTCGGGATTACCGGTCCAACTATGGGTTATATTGTGAATGGCAAAACGAAAACCGCGGTGGCATTAACGCAAGACTCCATCGCTCCTTTACCTACGGTAGAACCTGGGATTCACAATTGGGTGGGAATGTAATTGATGCTCATATTTCCTTTGGTGCTACTTCCTATTTACTTTTAACCTGGACCACCCCCGACCGAAATGGGGTTTACTTTCAAGACAATCGGTCCTACGGAGACCCCCTCTCTTGGCGTAATTTCTATAATGTCTCTTTTGATACCTTTAACCATTATCGGCCAAGGGTTGCTTCGGTCCTAACTACTCCGGATAGTCAAGCCACAACCTGGGTTTTGTATGAGTATAACTGGCGCAATACCGGGGATTACGATGTTTGGTATGCGGTTCGGAGTCATGCTTGGGCGGATACCTGGCGCAGACGATATGGACTTAGTGTACGGTCCACACATGACGAATTCGCTCCGGATATAAAACACTATAAGTCTCTTAATTATCGTTGGGTCTGTGCTACCTATATGGCAGCGGATTCTGGTTGGGATGATTCGGTAAATGTCTACTGGACCTATACCAATAAAGATACCCCTTATGTCTGGACAAGTCACCTTCGGGTCAATGATAGTTTATGGAATGAAGCCGGTTACCTGGGTCCAAAGATTATCTGGAATCCAACGGCAGCAGGTATTGGTGCGGTTGTCTTCTGCCGTGGTGGCTTCTTCCTATTCCCGCATGGTCTTTATATGGATGCGGTAATCTTCTCTGACATCGCGGATAAGAATCTCAATAAGGCAACCGGTCTAAGAATCTCTTCTAATCCGGCAATCGGTCAGGTGAGATTCTATCCCACTTCAGGGACGAAATCGTTAGAAATCTATGATGCTACGGGCAAAATGATAAAATCCTTTACTAACCCTAAGAGTTCTATCTTGTGGAATGGTAGAGACGAAAGAGGGAAGATGGTCAATTCCGGAATCTATATTATCAAGGCGAAGACGGAGCAAGGGGAAAGGAGCGAGAAACTTCTCTTCTTGCGCTAAAAGGGAAAATAGGAGAGGGGCGGAGTTTTCTCCGCCCCTTTTTATTATTTGCCTATGGAGAAAAGAATAATAACTGATTTGAAAGAGATAACAAGAATCTTTGTTGCCTTTCCCGCGGTTTTGGTCTCATCTTCTTATGAAGGCAAGGATAATATCATCAGTATCGGGATGGTTCACATCTTCTCTTTTAATCCCCCTCTGATTGGCATTGGTGTGGCACCCAGCCGCTATTCTTATTCTTTAATCAAGAATTCAAAAGAGTTTGTGGTCAATATCCCGAATAGAGATATGGTGGAAGTGGTCAATTTCTGTGGCGAAAAGAGCGGTCGGGAGATTGATAAGTTCCAGGAGGCGAAACTGACCAAGGAGAAAGGGGAAAAGGTAAATTGTCCATTGATTAAGGAATGTCCGGTCAATTTGGAGTGTCGGGTGAAGTTTGAGTTGGCAACTGGTGACCATACCTGGTTTATTGGTGAGGTCTTGGCTTGCCATCGGCATCAAGATTACAATAAAGAAGAAAATCTTTTGTATTGGGGCGGGAGGTATTATTCAATTGGGAAGGTCTTAAAGGAGCGTTATTAAAAACCCTTGAAAAAAATTCTGTTTTTCTTATATTAACTTTGGAGGAGATATGAAAAACTTTGCCGAACTATTCCAGTCCGCGGACTGGAAGAAAGAAAAGCATACGCCGGTGATTGAGATACCGGAGAAGATAAGAAAGGGTGAAGAGATAAAGGTGACAGTGAGCGTCGGTAAGGAGATTCCCCATCCCAATACGACCGAGCACCATATCAGTTGGCTTGATATCTATTTTCTTCCCGAAGGCGAGAAGTTTCCTTATCATCTGGGTCGGTTTGAATTCTTGTCTCACGGGGCATCAGTGCAGGGACCGAATACCAGTTCGGTCTATACGAGTCCGGTCGTCAACTTCTCCTTTAAGACCGAAAAACCAGGAATCCTTTATGCCCACTCCTACTGCAATATCCACGGTTTATGGGTGAACTCCTTGGAAATTAAGTTAGAGTAATGGGAGGGAATATGAAAAAGATGACCGAAAAGGCATTGCAAGAAGCCTTTGCTGGGGAGTCAATGGCTCATATGAAATATCTCATCTTTGGGGAGGTTGCGGAAAAAGAAGGATTTCCGAATATCGCGCGCCTCTTTCGGGCGATTGCCTATGCGGAATTGGTTCATGCCCAAAATCATGGCAAAAACTTAGGTTTGATTGGCAAAACGGTTGAGAACATTGAGAGTGGAATTAGGGGTGAGACTTATGAGATTGAGGAGATGTATCCGGCATTCCAGGCGGTCGCCATTTTGCAAGGAGAGAAAGAGGCGAATTTAGGAATTCAATATGCCTTAGCCGCCGAAAAGATTCACGCCCAACTCTATAAGGAAGCGAAAGAGAAAGTGGAGAAAGGTCAAGATCTCAGTATTGATGAGATTTATATCTGTCCGGTCTGCGGTTATACCCATATCGGTCCGCCACCCGAGAGGTGTCCGGTCTGTAATGTGCCGAAGGAGAAGTTTAAGAAGTTTTAGGAGATAAAAGAGATGAGCACCCTTCTTGGCCGAAAGGCACCGATTTTTACCCTTAAAGACCATAAGGGAGATGATTTCTCTTTGAAAGACCTTAAAGGGAAAAAAATTCTTCTTTCTTTCCATCCTCTGGCTTGGACGAAGGTCTGTGCGGACCAGATGAAGTCCTTGGAAAAAAATTATGATAAATTCTTATCGCTCAATATCGTGCCGGTGGGGATAAATGTTGACCCGCTCCCTTCCAAAAAGGCTTGGGCGAAGGTTTTGGGGATAAAGAAACTCCGGCTCCTTTCTGACTTTTGGCCCCACGGGGCGGTTGCCAAACGTTACCGAATTTTTCGCCAGGCAGATGGTTTTTCTGAGAGAGCGAATATCCTTATTGACGAAAAGGGTAAGGTAATCTTCTTTAAGGTTTATCCCATTCCCGAAGTACCGTCGGTAGCGGAGATATTAGATTTTGTCAAAAAAGGGGGATAAGATGGAAGTGAGGGAGGCAATAAAAACCCGGCGGGCTTATCGGTCTCTGGACCCAGTAGTGATTAGGGAAGAAATGATTGAGGAACTCATTGAGGCTGTCCGGTTAGCCCCTTCCTGTTTCAATAATCAGCCCTGGCGATTTGTCTTTGTCACCGAAAAGGCGGTTTTGCAAGAAATTTTTAAGACCCTTTCTAAGGGCAACGAGTGGGCGACAAAGGCTTCTTTGGTCATTGCGGTTTTCAGTGAGAAGCAATTGGATTGTGAGATAAAGGGTCGGGAGTATTACCTTTTTGATACCGGAATGGCAACCGCTTTTTTAATTTTGCAAGCGACGGAATCGGGACTTGTTGCCCACCCCATCGCCGGCTATGACGAGGAGAAGGTGAAGGAAGTGTTAAATATACCCAAAGAGATGAAGGTTATCACATTGGTGATTGTGGGTAAGCACTCCGATGAAATTGGGGAACTTCTAACCGATAAGCAGAAGGAGATAGAGAAAGAGAGACCGGAAAGGCTGCCGAAAGATAAGTTTATTTATTTCAATCGCCTTCCCTAAGCGGTTTGCCAACTAAACGCTCATAGGCGGTAAGATATTTCTCCTTGGTCTTTTCTACAATCTCTGCGGGCAATTCCGGGGCCGGTGGTTTTTTATCCCAACCGATTTTAATTAGATAGTCCCGAACGAATTGCTTATCAAAACTCGGCGGAGAAGAACCAATTTGGTAGGTCTCTTTATCCCAGAAACGGGAAGAATCCGGGGTGAAGACTTCGTCAATAAGAATAATCTTTCCGTTATCTTCGCCGAATTCAAATTTGGTATCGGCAATGATAATCCCTTTCTCTTCGGCGTAACGTGTCGCCTTTTTGTAAAGACGGAGACTTGTCTCTTTAAGATAGGCGGCATTTCCTTCGCCAACAATCTTTGCCATTTCCGAGAAGGTGATATTAATATCGTGCCCTTCTTCTGCTTTGGTGGCTGGGGTGAAGATGGGTTCGGGTAGTTTCTCGGCTTCCTTTAACCCTTTTGGTAATTTTATTCCGGAGATTTCACCTTTCTCTTGATACTCCTGCCAGGCAGAACCGGCAAGATAACCCCGGACCACACATTCCACTGGTAATGGCTTTGCCTTCTTCGCCAGGATGCTTCTTCCTCTTAAGATTTCGTAATAGGGCTTTAAGGAAGGGGGGAAGAGTTCAATATCTCCGGTTAGGAAATGGGAAGGGATAATATCTTTTAAGAAATTGAACCAGAAGATAGAAAGTCCGGTTAAGACTTTGCCCTTTAATGGGATGGGGGTTGGTAGGACATAGTCAAAGGCGGAGATGCGGTCGGTGGCGATGATCAAGAGTTTATCTTCAAGGTCATAGATATCCCGCACCTTTCCCCTTTTGAAGAGTTTAACTTCGCCTAAATTGGTGGTGATTACTTCCACTATTTCTTCCTGCCCACAGGCATTATGTATTGGGGTTCTTCTTTGATGTTTAAGATTTTCTTCACCCTTTCATCAGAGAAGGCGCCAATCACGACTGTACCCAGACCCAAGGCTTCGCATTGGAGGTGGATATTCTGACCGCAATGACCAACTTCATTATGGACATACCTAATCCCCCTTTCCCCATACCGGGAAGTTGTCCTTTTATAATCAGCGGCGATTATTATATCTATGGGAGCGGAAAGGATATAATCCTGGCCCCAGGCAGCACCGGTCAATTCCTTTCTCACATCTTTATTGAGAATAAGTTTTAAGGAATGCTCTTCGGGTAGGTATTGATAGACACCGGGAGGAAGCCCTTCCACTTCCCCGGCGACAAGATAAATCTCTAAGGGATAGGTGGCACCAGCCGAAGGGCAAGTTCTGCCACCCCATTTGGCGGTTATCCCTTGGGCCGACCAGAGGATCTGGCTCACCTCTGATAGTTTCAGTTTCTCTTTTTTATAACTTCGGACCGAGCGTCTATTTAAGAGTGCCTCCTCAACACTTATTTCACTTTTATATCTGACTTCTGGTAGTTTCACCTTCTCCTCCTTTTTTTGGGGATATAAGATAGTAAAAAGGAGAAATAAAGGGATTATTCTATTCATTTCTCATCCTCTCTCGATACTTTCTCATCT